>NZ_NFUX01000089.1:0-23008 GCF_002264385.1 Paenibacillus sp. VTT E-133280 | reverse complement strand
AGGAACTGGTGGCGGCGGAACTGGCGGCGGTGGAACTGGCGGCGGTGGAACTGATAGCGGTGGCAGCACGGGTGCGGTCCCTACTGACAGTGCCAAGGTAGTAACAACAATCAAAGAAAACATAGATGGAACCCGCTCGTCTTTGACTGAAGTAGCAGCTGAATTTATTTCAAAGGCAATGAACGATCCTGAATTTAAGAAAAATCCGTTAATCATTATTAAGGCTGATGAAAAAACGGCAACTCAGAGCAGCCAATTCCAGATAGATTTAAGTTTGTTAACAAATATTAATAATAACTCGAAGGAAGCTGTACTTATTCTGGAATCATCATCGGGCAAGCTTCAGCTTCCTGTAAATTCATTGTTCTCGGCAATTTCCGGGTACAGTGGTTCGGAGCAGAGGGTCGTCATTACGATTGCTCAAGCTGCAAGCGACTACAAAGCCAAATTGACTACTCAACTAAGCAACTCTACTAGTATTACGTTGGGATATCCAATGGAGTATCAGGTTAAGCTGATTGGAAGCGGTCAGGATCGCATTCTTTCCAGTTTCTCTGATTATGTCAGTCATATGATGAAATTCAACGTAAACCAAGATGCAAAGGCCGTCTATACAGGTCTAACTTATGATCTGGTCACTGAGACCTACGTTCCTGTTCCGACCACCTGGGAATGGAAGGATGGAGTTTTGCAGGTGACTATGAAGCGTAAGGGGAATTCTGTATATACTGTTGTTCAAAACCATGCTCAATTTAATGATTTGAATAACAGCAATCCATTTAAAGACAGTATCTTAGCTTTAGCTAACCGAAGTATCATTAAAGGTTATTCTGATGGAAGTTTCAAAGCAGAATCGGTTGTCACGCGTGCTGAATTTGCCGCCATGCTTAATCGTGCCTTAGGTATTATGCCGAAGCTTCAGGCTTCTAAAAGCTTTAAGGATGTTAAGAATGGAGTTTGGTATTCGTCGCAGGTAAATGCAGCCGTCGACGCTGGCCTCATAAACGGCTTTGCGGATGGGAATTTCCGCCCGAGTCAAGAAATTACGCATCAAGAGATGATTGTTATGCTGGTCAACGCGCTGAAGTATGGCAAAACGGACACTACAGTAAATAAAACCTCTTCACCTGTGTTGCCTGATAAATTGCCGGATTGGGTAAAGCCTTATTATGTTATTGCCCAAGATAATGAAATATTGCCGACGAACAGTCCATTTCAATTTCAGGCGGGTAAGAAAACTGAGCGTCAAGAAAGTGCGTTGCTATTGTACCAATTGATGAAGGTACTGAAGCTTACAAATGCCGAATAAAGAAGTCGGTGAATTGTGGGTTTTCTGGTTCACATCTCGTTCTATAGGCATTGAATTAAAGTGAAAGACACCCTCAAGGTGTCTTTTTTGTTGTCTATATGGCACTTTCAGAAGAAGCATGTAAATTTAATTGCTTGGAATGTAATGTACTCACCAATAATTCTGGTCAGAATTTTATATAGAAAGGGTTGATTTTATCACCCCGATTTGCTACCATACGATGTAACTTAATAGTTATTGTTTTCTAGGGTTCCGCAGCTGGTGCACAGCTGGTCTGGTCCGAGGGAAAACGCACGAACAGCATCGTTCGTGTTTACACGGAGGGATAAAAGCCCGGGAGGTATCGTTATAAATGACGATGACCTTCCGGGCTTATTTGTTTGTTTCGTGGGCAATTATAAAGTTAGTGAATTGAAGGAGGGCTTGGAATGAAGAACAACAATTCAGAGTGGTTAAAGGTAGTTGGTGCAGCTGTTTTCGAGGTCATGTGGGTCATTGGCTTAAAACATGCCTCCACGATGTGGGAGTGGCTGATAACTGTGGTAGCTATAATAATAAGCTTCTATGTGATGATTTCAGCGAGTACCAAATTGCCGGTCGGTACAGTATACTCCGTGTTTGTTGGTCTAGGAACTGCAGGTACAGTAGTTGCGGACATGGTTTTATTCGGAGAACCGTTCAAGTTGATGAAGCTGGTTCTAGTGGTTATTTTGCTGGCAGGCGTTATAGGATTGAAAATGGTGACCAAAGAAGCCGAAGTAGAGGGGGAGTCTTAAATGGCATGGGTATTTCTGGTCGTTGCTGGTTTATTTGAAATGTTTGGAGTAGCTATGATTAATAGGTTGAATAAACACCGGAATTTCTTGTCGTTCGCACTGCTCTTTCTTGGTTTCGGAGCAAGTTTTCTGTTTCTGTCTTTAGCTATGAAGAGTCTGCCGATGGGAACAGCATATGCGGTATGGACGGGGATCGGCGCATCCGGCGGAGCGATTCTGGGGATGATATTGTATGGAGAGGCCAAAGACTGGCGCCGGATCGTCTGTATTATTATGATTCTGGGGGCCGCTGTGGGACTAAAGCTGATAGCTTAGTTTAGTATTCATTCTTTACTTTTTCTCTTCAAAAGAGCGATTAGTTATAAATTGGACACGATTCAGATGTTTAGAAAGGTTCTTATAGGTCGTATAAAGTAAGTATACAATACTTCAATAAGGGGATTTTTAATATGACTAAGGATTCAATCGAACATTTGGCTGAAATCACAAAAATGAACCAATCTAACCGCATACTGCTTCCAGATGGAACGTCACTTCCCAGAATTGGGCAGGGAACTTGGAATATGGGTGACGACAATTCCCGTAGGGAGGAAGAGATTGCTGCCCTGCGATTAGGCGTGGAACTAGGCATGGATTTAATAGATACGGCTGAGATGTATGGGGACGGACGCTCGGAGCTTTTAGTGGGTGAGGCTATCCAAGGCATTCGGGATCAAGTTTTCTTGGTGTCAAAAGTCTATCCACATAATGCCGGTAGTGAGCGCCTTATCCGCAGCTGTGAAGAAAGCTTGAAACGCTTGAATACGGATCATCTTGATCTTTATTTGCTGCATTGGCGGGGGGATATCCCACTAGAAGAGACTGTTGTAGGAATGGAGAAACTGGTCTCTCAAGGAAAAATAGCAAGATGGGGTGTATCCAATTTCGATATCGACGATATGAAAGAGCTGCTTGGTATTGAAGGGGGAACTCATTGTGCAACCAATCAGATTCTATATCATCTAGGGTCCAGAGGAATTGAAACTGAACTGCTGCCATGGCAGAGAAGTCACAAGATCCCGGTAATGGCTTACTCACCGCTTGCTCAAGCAGGTTCACTCCGAAAAGGAGTGGTCGAGAGTGAAGTCGTTCAGGAAATCGCCCGTGTTCATAACGTAACACCACTTCAGATTATGTTAGCTTGGACGATTCGCGAAGAGGATATCATTACGATTCCAAAAGCATCTTCTCGTGAACATGTCATTGAGAATGCCTCTGCAGGTTTAATTACGCTAAGTGAAGAAGAAAGATGGAAGCTTGATGAAGCCTTCCCAATACCATCTTGGAAAGTTCCGCTGGATATAATTTAAGATCAGATTAGCCAAAAAAGCTCACCGAAAAGGTGGGCTTTTTTAGTTGTGATAAATCCAATGTAGGCTGTGATCATACGGATATTGGAGGGTCTAAGAGAATGGTGCTTGTTATAATGATGAGCCTGTGGATGGCAGGGGAGCTGATCAGGAACGGAAGTCTTGCGAACATTCGCAGGCTTCCGTTTTTTCTTGGGTCTGAACCCTTGTACATGGCTGGTAAGGTAAATAAGCTGCTTTTTGGAAAAGGGTGCGGATGGGCAATCGGAGTGGATGGCATCCGGAGCAGGTTTGGTTTAGAGGTACGAGGGAGTTGGGAAGATGAGGGATTAGCGTGCAACGCAAGGTTTATTTCATAGATATAAGTCTCACTGGTCAGAATAACGAAACAGGTTCTTCTGGAGGTGTTGAACCGCCAAAGTAAATAAATCCAAACCATCCTTATTTTCCGGGTCGGATCAAAAGCTAGTTGGCTTCTGTATGGGCTGTGGCAGGAACTCTTAAATGTTGTCAACAATGATCATGCCGAAACCGTGTTTTCAATTTGATGACAAAGAAAGCGTTTTAATTTAGGATGTGACCATAAGGGATAACCTTTAATGCATTTAAGTAAAGAAGGGTCCCATTCAATAATTAAAGGGGGCATTTTAAATGGCCACAACAGCAACACAGAAAAGTTCATCCGGTGGTGTACGGGTGAAAGTTCAACAATTCGGCCGTATGCTAAGCGGAATGGTGATGCCGAACATCGGCGCATTTATCGCTTGGGGGTTAATTACGGCATTATTTATTCCTACAGGCTGGTTTCCTAATGAAAGCTTGGCGAACTTAGTAGGTCCAATGATTACTTACCTGCTGCCACTCCTGATCGGTTATACCGGCGGGCAGATGATACATGGCAAACGCGGAGGTGTAATCGGGGCTATAGTGACGATGGGCGTTATTGTCGGCTCGGACATTCCAATGTTCCTCGGCGCAATGATCGTGGGCCCCTTAGCCGGTTGGGTACTGAAGCAATTCGACCGTGCAGTTGATGGCAAAATCAAAGCCGGCTTCGAAATGCTGGTTAACAACTTCTCACTTGGTATTATTGGGGGTCTTCTGACTCTCGGGGCATACAAAGGAGTCGGACCCCTTGTACAAGGTCTAACTAACTTGCTGTCCGACGGTGTGCAGGTATTAGTTAATCATGGCCTGCTACCACTCGTTAACATCATTATTGAGCCAGCTAAGATCTTGTTCCTGAACAATGCGATTAACCACGGAATACTGAGTCCAATTGCGGCAGAGGAATCTGCGAGAATAGGTAAATCTATCCTGTTCATGCTGGAATCTAACCCTGGTCCAGGTCTGGGTATCCTGCTTGCTTACTGGCTCTTTGGACGCGGATCGGCAAAATCGTCTGCTCCTGGCGCCGTAATCATTCACTTCCTGGGTGGGATTCACGAGATTTACTTCCCGTACATCTTAATGAATCCTCGCTTGATCCTGGCTGTTATCGGTGGTGGTGTTACAGGTACATTTACGTTCCAATTGCTTGGTGCAGGGCTTACAGCCTCACCTTCTCCTGGTAGTATCTTCGCCTACATCGCAATGACGCCAAAAGGTGGATTCTTCCCGATGTTCGCAGGTGTAATCGTTGCAACTGTTGTATCTTTCCTGATTGCTTCGCTGCTACTGAAAACTAGCCGTAAGAATAACGAAGATGAGGATGATCTGGAAGAAGCAGCAGCTAAAGTGAGAGAAATGAAATCTGCAGGTACTGTCGCTCAATCAGCAACTACTGTGAATCATGCAATAACTCCTGGAATTGCTGCGAACGTAGCTGGGAATGTCCGCAACAAAGCTGACGTCAATAAAATCGTCTTCGCTTGTGATGCTGGAATGGGTTCTAGTGCCATGGGCGCGTCTGTACTAAGGAAGAAACTGCAGAGCGCAGGGGTGAACATTACCGTCGTTAACTCCGCAGTCAGCGAGATTCCGTCTGACGCAGACATTGTAGTGACCCAGAAGACTCTGACCGACCGGGCGATTGCCAGCAACCCTAACGCAGAGCACATCTCTATTGATAACTTCCTGAAGAGCCCGAAATATGATGAGCTTGTGGAACGTTTGAAGTAAAGAGAGTGGGTGAACGATAATTTATATTTGTTATCAAAAAGGAGACGCTGGCCCCCAAGCCAGCGTTTGTCTCCATATAAGGCGAGGGTTCCCCACATGAGGAAAATAACCGCCAGGCAGCGTCAAATGATCTCGCTGCTTTTAGAGGCAAACGAAGAGATCACGGCCGCAGAGATTGCGGGAAGTACTGGAGTCAGCGTCAGAACCGTGCACCGGGAAATGGAAGACATCGAAAAGGTCTTGCAGGATTTTGGACTGGATCTCATCAGAAAGTCGGGAAAAGGTATTCAATTGAGTGGCTCGGAGAGCGGGCTGACAGAGCTTCGCCTATTTCTGCTGGAAGAGAAGCCGGTAGAATATTCGGGCGAGGACCGTAAGGTGTATGAGCTATGTTCCCTGCTTGAAGCGGAGGAGCCAGTGAAGCTGTTCGCCCTGGCTCATTCCTTAAAAGTTACCGTGGCAAGCGTCAGCTATGACCTTGACGAACTGGAGCCGTGGGTCCGTAAATTCGGCCTGCAGCTGGTGCGCAGAAGAGGGTACGGTGTTGAAATAACCGGAGGCGAGATGGATAAGCGCCGGGCCATTGGCCGATTGGCCGCCGAGCATCTGGATCAGTCTGATCTGGTGGGGCACAATCTGCAGGGTGAGGGGAATCCGGTCTTCAAGATGCTGTTGTCAACGGTGGGCAAAAGCAATCTGATGGATGTTGAGAATACCCTGTGGGACATGGAATGGAATTGGACGGCTGAACTGCCGGAGATTGTCTACATGGAGCTGCTGCTCGGATTATCTGTTGCTGTACGCAGGCTGGAACTCGGAAGGGGCATCAGCAATGCCGAAGAAGCTGGTTATTCACGGCTGTCGGATCACTGCAATATTGCAGATGCAGAGGATTTTGTAAGGCGACTGGGAGAGACGCTGGAGTTTCAATTTCATAGGACAGAAATTCTATATATCGCAGGCTTGTTTGACTTGGCGCAGGACTCCTTTTCCTCCGCGGGCTACGCTTACGGCGACATTGAACTGATGGAGATCGTTTACCGGCTGACGGAAAGTGTCATCAAGCGGACCGGAATTCCATTTCAGACCGACCGTTCTTTACGGGAAGGGCTGCTAGAGCATATTGATCCGGCGCTAAAACGGATTCGTGAAGGCACAAGGATTCGTAATCCCCTGCTCGTTCCTATTCGCAGGGATTATGAATATCTGTTTACTATAGTTCGGGCGGCAGTGGAGGATATACAGCTGGAGCTGGAGATTCCGGATGAAGAGATCGGGTTTCTGGTCATGCATTTTGGCGCATCTGTGGAAAGGCTAAATCAGCTCAGGCGCAATGTGCGGGCGATTCTGGTGTGCGCCAGTGGACTTAGCTCCTCCCGGCTGCTGGCTACAAGGCTTACGAAAGAGATGCCGCAGATCGAAATTCTCAGGAATATTTCCTGGTATGAGGCAGCCCGCCTGCCGCAGGAAGATTATGATCTGATCATCTCAACCATTGATCTTCCGTTGGATAAAGACCGCTATATCAAAATCAGCCCCCTGCTGACCGGGGAAGAAATAGAGAAATTACTGAATTACATCCAGAATACTACGTTGAAGGAACGAAATACACCTACCGCTGGTGAGCCGGACCCTACGGTTCGTGAGGAAGCGTCTTTGGACCGCCTGAAGAGCTATAAAGGAATTCTGGATGAGATAGTCAGATTGTTGGAACGTTTTCAGTTCCATCCGCTGGATAATAGCGGAATGAGCCTTTCCCGGACACTCGCCGCGATGCTGGATCTGCTGAACGGCAGCGGAGTCGTCGGGGATGCCGAGATTCTTCTGGAGCGTCTGCTGGAGCGAGAAAGAATGGCCAGCCAGGTAATCCCGGATACCGGACTGGCGCTTTTTCATACAAGGAGCAGCCATGTTCTGATGTCTTCCATAACGTTATACCGGCTCCGGGAGCCTGTTTTACTGGGAGGAGATACCGAAGTCAGGGTTATTCTGTTGATGCTCGCCCCGCGCAAACTTTCTAAGGAAAGCCTGGAAGTGCTTAGTGAGATCAGCGCCCTGCTGCTAAATTCAGAGCTTGTAAGACTGCTTGAAGAACGGTCGGAGCTGGAAATTCGAGGCTATTTGTCGTCGGAGTTGCTACGTTTTTTTGAAAATAAAATGTGAAAGCGAGAGAAACCATATGAGTATACTGTCAGAGAATAAAGTAATTATGAATGGTGCCGCAAAAGATAAATATGAAGCGATCACTATGGCTGGCCAGCTGCTGGTAGATGCAGGACATGTAACGGAGGAATATATTCCCAAAATGCTAGAGCGGGAAGAGGTAGTCTCCACATACATGGGTGAAGGCTTGGCCATTCCGCACGGGACCAAGGATGCCCGGCCTTTTATCCAATCTACAGGATTGTCCATCGTCCGGTTTCCGGATGGTGTGGATTTTGGAGGGGAGGAGCCTGCGTTTGTGGTAATCGGAATTGCGGCTGCAGGAGACGGACACATGGAAATATTGACAAATGTGGCGATGATCTTTAGCGAAGATGATGCGATCGAACGGGTGATGAGTGCGGGGACACCTGCGGATGTCATTGCCATCTTCGAAGGAGGAGTTGAGTAATGAAAGCAGTCCATTTTGGTGCGGGAAATATCGGCCGCGGATTTATTGGTCTGCTGCTGTCAAAGGCAGGGTATGAAGTATGCTTCGTGGATGTGAATGAAGCGTTCGTCTCCCAGCTTAAGGAGCGTGGTGAATACCCGGTAACGCTGGCCAGCGAAGGCCAGGAGACGGTTACCGTTACAAATGTGACAGCACTTAGCAGTATAACTCATGCCGACGAAGTAGCTGCTGCCATTGCTGAAGCAGATCTCGTTACGACAGCTGTTGGCGTGTCAATTCTGAAGCATATCGCCGGAGTACTTGCCGAGGGCATCGGCAGACGAGTGGCGGTTTCCTCGACACCTCTGCATGTGATTGCCTGTGAGAACGCCATTGGCGGGAGCGCTCAGCTCAAAGATCTTGTGTACGCACAATTGGATGAAGCAGCCCGCGGAAAAGCTGATGCTTCTGTAGCATTTCCTAATGCAGCAGTGGACCGGATTGTGCCACTGCAGCAGCATGAAGATATTCTCAAAGTTGTGGTAGAGCCATTCTATGAATGGGTTGTGGATGCATCGCAAATGCTTCCGGGCTATACCCCTGTTGAAGGGATTCACTACGTAGATAATCTGGAACCTTATATCGAGCGCAAGCTGTTTACAGTAAATACCGGACACTGCTCTGCAGCTTATCTTGGCTACCTTCGTGGCTATGAGACCATTCAGCAAGCCATGGGCGATGAGGAATTGACAGCGCGCGTCCGGGAAGTTCTAGAAGAAACCGGAGCAGTGCTGGTGAATAAACACGGCTTTGATCAAGCGGAGCACAGCAAATATATCGATAAAATCCTCGAACGCTTCCGCAATCCGGCGTTGACGGATGAAGTCTCCCGGGTTGGCCGCTCGCCAATCCGCAAGCTGTCGCCGAACGACAGGCTCGTATCCCCGGCACTTCAGGCTTATGATCGGGAACTGAGCTATTCGGCTCTAACCCGTTCCATGGCGACAGCGCTGCTGTTTGACGTGAAGGATGATCCAGAGGCCGTAGAGCTACAGGCATCCATTGCTGACATCGGAGTTCCGGCAACCGTTACGAAGTATACAGGCATTGCCTCAGGTCATCCGGTGCATCAGTCGGTTATGGCAGAATATGAGCAATTGAAATTATGAAATGCAAAAGAACCACAGGGGCAGAAATAGCCACTGTGGTTCTTTTGCTATACCTTTAGCTGTTCTCAATAATTGTCTGTAGTGTAGTCCGGTCAAGGCCTTCTACCAGTTTGATCAGAAGCTCTTTAGCAGCATCGTAGTCATCACTGTGAATCACTGAGGAAGCGGTGTGTATGTAGCGGGAGCATATTCCGATTACTGCGGAAGGAACGCCAATTCCACTAACATGAACCTGACCTGCATCTGTTCCGCCTTGGGATACAAAATACTGATATTTGATCCGGTGGGTATCCGCTGTATCTTGTACATATTCAATCAGACCGCGATGTGTAACCATCGTAGGATCAAAAATACGCAAGAGAGCTCCTTTGCCCAGATGGCCAAATGCCTGACTATCACCCGTCATATCGGCAGCAGCGCTCGCGTCCAGACCGAAGAAGATGTCTGGTGACAGGAGATTAGCCGCAGTACGTGCGCCCCGAAGACCTACTTCCTCTTGTACAGTGGCACCAGCGAAAACGGTATTTGGCAGCTTTTTACCGTGCAATGCTTTAACTAGTTCAATGGCGAGACCTACGCCGTAACGGTTATCCCAAGCTTTCGCCAAGATTTTTTTCGGATTAGCAAGGGGAGTGAATGGACAAATCGGCAGAACCTGTTGGCCTGGTCTAACGCCAAAGCTTTCTGCTTCTTCACGGCTGTCTGCACCGATATCAATATACATTTTGCTGATTTCACCAGTCTTACCACGTTCTTCATTGCTTAGCAAATGGATAGGCGTACTGCCAACAACTCCGGTCAGCGTTCCTTTAGGTGTAATGATATGTAGGCGCTGGGATGCAACAGCAGAGGCAAGCCAGCCGCCAAGTGGTTGAAAACGGATCATTCCGGTGTTAGTAATTCCGGTTACCATGAAACCTACTTCGTCAAAATGCCCGGCGACCATAATCTTTGGCCCGTTCCCTTCGCCCCGCAATACGCCGAACAAACTACCGAGACGATCCTGTACGAACTCTTCAGTATAAGGAGTCATAGCATCCTTGACGTAAGCGCGGAGTTCGCGTTCAAATCCTGGGGCTGAGGGAAATTCGGTAAGTGTTTTGAACATGTCCAATGTTTCTTGATTCATATGAATTCACTCCTTTATTAAAATATAAGAACACATTTATACATCATTCTTATATTTCTACGAGAAACGGATGTTATCCATAATGGATCACATCGTTATTTCTTCCTGCAACCTAGTATGAACATTCTGGGCTCACTTGTCCATGACAAGAGACAATGAACACCGGGCACGAGCTCCACGAATACTATGCATTAGAGGCTTTGGTGGCAGGAGCCTTAGAGAGGATGCGAAGATGAATGAGGGTAGCGGGTAGCGTACCCCCAAGAAGGGTGCAGGGAGGATTATCAAGTAGGAGCCTACAAGGAAACGGAACGCGCAGACGATACTGGCGCCACAATCCAAGGGAAAGAGAAGCAGTACTTATTTTTGTGCTCTTTTTATTGCTGATTGTTGTGTTACTGTATTTTTCCTGAACTGGAGGGACATAACGAAGCGGAGGATGGCAAACAATAAGGAAAACTTCTAAGCGAAGAACAACTTAAGGGGCTTAAAGTGAGTACTATGATGCTTGTCAGCCCCCTTCGCCTAACTTTCAGGAGGTGCCTCAATGCCGGCGAAAACTAAGAAATCGGGTGTCAAGCTGAAGCTTGACACCCTGACTCCACAAGATTATGAGAAATTGTCCAAGCCTTTTGTTCCTGCTAGGCCCGTATTCAAAAACTGCATACGAGCGTTTATTGCTGGCGGCATAATCTGTGTTATTGGACAAGGGATTCAGGAGGCTTTTATGGCAATCTTCGATATGACCTCCAAAGAAGCCGCCAGTCCGACAGTCGCGGTGATGATCCTACTCTCTGTAATTCTGACCAGCTTTGGCGTGTACGACAAAATGGCGCAATGGGCTGGTGCAGGAACTGCAGTTCCTGTGACCGGGTTTGCAAACAGTATGTGCTCTGCAGCTCTGGAGCACCGCGCTGAGGGGCTTGTACTTGGTGTAGGCGGCAATATGTTTAAGCTTGCGGGTTCGGTCATCGTATTTGGTGCCGTCGCTGCTTTCATAATTGGTATCGTCTATATCTTTTTGGGCACAGGAGGTGCACACCATACATGAAACAGCTTGGTAGTCAGACATGGGAGTTCACGAACCGTCCCGTTATTTTAGGCTCTTCCGCAGTAGTTGGACCGGAAGAGGGAGAAGGTCCTTTAGCTTCAGACTTTGATTTTATATTTGATACGCTGGAAATGGATGAGAAGACATGGGAGAAGGCCGAGCGCGCTCTGTTCGAGAAGGCTTCCCATCTGGCTCTGATTAATGCGAATATCGATAAACAAAAGCTGGAGTTTTTTGTCGGCGGAGATTTGATGAACCAGATTATCAGCAGCTCTTTTGCGGCCAGAAAATTGGGTGTGCCTTACCTCGGAGTCTTTGGTGCTTGCTCAACCTCTATGGAGAGCCTTGCGATTGCCTCAATGATCGTTGATTCTGGTGGCGGTAAGTATGCGCTAGCGGGAACATCCAGCCATAACTGTACAGTAGAGAAGCAGTTTCGTTATCCAACGGAATATGGTTCACAGAAACCCCCAACGGCGCAATATACAGTAACAGGCTCAGGCTGTGCTGTAGTGGGACAGAATGACGGCTCTGGTAGCCATCCAGTCGTGGTCTCAGCCACATTAGGACGTATTATGGATCTTGGTTTGACAGATCCTTTTAATATGGGGACGGCTATGGCACCTGCGGCCGCGGATACAATCACTGCCCATTTTCGGGATACAGGTCTATCGCCCGGGCACTATGATTTAATTGTTACTGGCGACCTGGCATCCGTGGGGTTACCTATAGCCAAAACCCTGTTGGCCAAAGAGGGAATTCCTATGGAGCAAACTACTTTTAATGATTGTGGTCTGCTTATCTACGACTTGGAGAAACAGAAATATGTGATCGCTGGTGGAAGTGGCTGCGGGTGCTCAGCGGTTGTAACCTATGGTCATATCCTTAAGCGGTTAAAAAAAGGTGAACTTAAACGGGTGCTCATAGTGGCAACGGGCGCACTTTTATCGCCTTTGTCTTATCAGCAGGGAGAGAGTATTCCATGTGTTGCTCATGCCGTATCCATAGAGAGCGGAGGTCAAGCATAATGATGATTTACTTATGGGCTTTTCTGATTGGAGGAGCCATTTGCGTTATAGGGCAGCTGATGTTCGATGTATTGAAGCTGACACCTGCACATACGATGAGTACCCTAGTTGTAGCCGGAGCGATTGCTGATGCTTTTGGTATCTACGATCCACTTGTGAAATTTGCGGGTGCTGGAGCAACCATTCCGATCACAAGCTTTGGGAACTCCTTGGTTCATGGGGCATTAACGGAGCTGGAGCGGGATGGCTGGATCGGTGTAGTTACGGGTATTTTTGATATTACAAGTGCGGGCATCTCGTCAGCTATTGTGTTCTCCTTTTTGGCAGCTTTAGTTGTACGGCCGAAGGGGTAAAGTTGATGCTGCATGAAAAGGTTGTCGTCAGAAAAAGACGGCAGCCTTTTTTTGTTATTTTAAAATTGTAGGATGTTTCATCTTATGGTTTTTTTTGTATCCTCACTTCGTGATCTTCAACAATGTACTTTGGGTCCCCTAATCATGTAAAATATAAATAATACTGCTTATTCTGGTTAGGAGGATCATATATGCCCGTACGACAAGAATCGATGCACACTATGAATGCTGTACGCACTAATTTGGAATCCTGCATACTTGGAAAATCATTTGAAATACAATTACTGTTAACCGCTCTGCTTGCTGGTGGTCATGTATTGATCGAGGATGTACCGGGAACAGGAAAAACCCAGCTGATACGAGCACTTTCAAGATCAATGTCGGGTGAATATCGCCGGATTCAGTGTAATCCAGATATACTCCCGAGTGATATTACAGGTGTATCTGTCTATCACCCTAGGGATGAGATGTTTCATTTCCGGCCTGGTCCGGTGATGACGAATATTTTGCTAGCCGATGAAATTAACCGTGCTACTACGAAGACACAATCCGCACTTCTGGAAGTGATGGAGGAACGAAACGTTACCGTAGATGGTGAGACGTATCCACTTCCTCATCCTTTCATGTTATGCGCTACCCAGAATCCGATAGACTTTGAGGGAACCTATACTCTGCCAGAAGCCCAATTAGATCGATTCATGCTGAGAATTAGCCTTGGATATCCTGATGCAGCGACGGAGAAGAATTTATTGCTGAGCCATCAGGAAGGCCAACCGGTGGACAGGCTTTCGCCAGTAACAAGCATGGAACAAATTGCAGGAATTCAGGAAGAGATCCGCGACATCTTCATGAGCGATCCCGTGCTGAATTACTTGTTAGATATTGTGCGGCAGACAAGAGAACATCCACTGGTAATGCTGGGTGCAAGTCCACGTGCCTCACTATCCTTTATGATGGCTTGTAAAGCTTATGCCTTTTTGCAAGGCCGAGATTACGTTCTGCCTGATGATGTGAAGATCCTTACTCCATTTGCCTTGGGACATCGTATATTGCTGCGTCCAGAGTCGCGACTAGATAATATTAGCGTAGAATCTTTGCTTCAAAAGCTTCTGCAGAGCATCCATGTGCCTGTTACGATGAGGCAATGATATGAGACGTTATTTGTCGTCGGTTGCAGCCATCATTCAGCCATCTAAGCTTGCAAGCATCCTTGTAATTTGGAGTATTACACTCTTATATGTACTTTTTCAGGGCGGGAAAACTGCATTTATGTTGTTTATCATGGTCTCTGTACTTATTGCATATTTGATTGCTGGAGGTTTAGGAGGCGTTCGGCGAGCTAAGGGCACTCGCAGTCTTTATTCTGAACAAGACAAGGGGGATTTGCTCTCTGCCGGAGGGCATCTTCGTGTAAAACTAAAGATTACAATTCCCGGGATTTTGCCCTTGCCTTACGTTGTTGTAAGGGAGGTTCTTAAGCGGCATAATGGAGAATCGTGGGTATTTGAGGAAAGTGTAGTCCCAAGCCTCAGAGGCATTGGGGAACTAAAGTTTCAGACACCAGCCTTAGAGCGTGGAACTTACACATTCTCTAATACAGATATTATCAGCCAAGATATATTTGGGCTTGTCGAGCATAAGGGAACATTTTTATCGGAAGGACAATTTCAGGTTTTGCCTCGTGCGATCTACGTTCCGCGCTGGCAGTTATATGAGAGAAAATCTCGGCTATCCGGGCCGCAGGCTTCCGTTGTTCAATCTCGGCGTGAAACCACACAGATTAATGGCGTCCGTGACTATGTATATGGTGATCGCTTGACGCGAATTCACTGGAACGCAACTGCTAAGACAGGCTCTTGGAAATCCAAAGAGTTTGAGCATGAGTCGATTCCCAAAACCATTCTAGTCCTTGACGGAAGCACATCAGCTTATATGAATACGAATCAATTCGAATTAGCAGTTTCGGTGACGGCATCACTCCTCGGCTTCGGCATTCGGGAGAGAATTGGAATTGGTCTATGTTGTTTGGATAAGTCGACGAAGGTGTTCGCACCTGTTGAAGGTGCTGCTGAGCGTCAGAAGATGATTCAATATTTAATCGATCTAAACGCTGAGGGGCGCGGTCCGCTTATCTCCCGATTGGAAAAAGGATATCGTATGTTTCCTAAAGGCTCTTACTTTGTGTTAATTAGTCCACAGCGTGGACAGCCTGTACTTGATGCCCTACGTTGGGCTGACAGCAGAGGAATGACTGCTTCTCACATTCATGTGCGAAATTCCGCAGAGATAAGTAGAGGTAACGATTGGATAGACGTCCTTAGATCTCGTGGAATAACCGGCTATGGTATTAGCTCGCTTCAAGAGCTTCCCTCAGTGTTAGGAGGGGAAGGTTGATATGAGAACCTGGTGGAATCAGATAAAATTCTCCTGGCACCGTTCCGTCGGCCTGTTATGGCTATTGATTATTGCACAGCAGTGGATTTCTTATACGGAACCCATCTGGCTTAATCAAACCACTGCTTCTGTATGGGCTGCCCTGTTAACGATTACCATCATTGAGATTTTTATTCCTGTTAAAGTTCAATTCAGACTGATTATAGAAGCAGCAGCTATTATCTATATCGTTTATCGCAACATTACTAATTATGGAATTTATGTTTCAGATCCATGGGCTACAACCCTTCTTGATAAGCTTCAGGATATTAGTGTGTATATGGTGCCGTATATCTGGTTTGCTCTTGGTGCCTCTGCCTTGTTGTTGCTATCGTCTTGGTGGGTATCCTCGAAGAAGCGTATCTTATGGTTTATAGGAATGAACATTGTAGCGCTGGCTGCGCTTGATTCCTTTACATCTATTGTTTTGTGGCAGGAAGTGGCTTGGACGGTATTTGCGGGTATGGGCTGGCTTGTCAGCCAGCACCTAAGAAGTTTTCAGTTACATTATCCGCGTGGATGGGTACATTTGCTGGAATATCCCTCGAAAATAGTCATGAATATCGCAATCGTCTTCTCTCTGGTTATTTTAATCGGTGTAAATATGCCGGATGTAAGGCCTACTTTGAAGGATCCTTATACGGCGTGGCAAGAGTGGAATGGAATTGGAAAATCTTCTGGTAAGAGCACAACTGGAACAACAAACTCCAATACGGGTTCAGGTTCCTCTGTTAACAATACTTCGTCAGGCTATAGTCTGAATGATGACAACCTGGGCGGGGGCTTTAACTTCGATTATACCCCGGTGATGACAGTGGTTTCAGATTTACGTATTTATATGCGAGGAGAAACACGCAGAGTCTATTCTGGAAGTGGATGGTCGGATAAGGATCGATTGAAGCGAGGACCTTTAGAAGAGGTGGAGACGGGGAAATCCTTGGAGCAAAATGCGGCTTCTAAGGTCACTACCCGCACATTGAAACAGACGGTTAAAGTGCTTAACAATAATGAATTTCCGGTGTTATTCGGTGCTTATTCTGTAACTTCGGTGGATTCATTGAATGGTGAGGCAGCTGGGAAGGGTCTTTTCTGGAGAGATCGTGATAGTGAGCTTCTATGGGATATAGACGGGAAGAAACTCGACTATCCTTCGACCTTTGAGCTGACTTCTGAAGTTCCGGTCATTCCTGTTCAGGAATTGACAGCAAAGACCTATAAGGAACTATACAAAGGGAATGATCTGGAGGAAAGCTTTCTTCAGCTGCCTGATGACTTCCCTCAACGGGTTAAAGATCTGGCCGAGGAAATTACAGCACAAGGAACAACACCGTATGAAAAAACAGCACTTTTGCAACAATACTTACAACAAACCTTTCCATATACCAACAAGCCGGATATAACACGTGTTTCAAGTGAGGATTTTGTAGATGGTTTTTTGTTCGAGCTGAAGGAAGGTTACTGTGATTATTATTCTACGGCATTAGTCACTATGGCACGTTCCCTAAACATCCCTGCAAGATGGGTTAAGGGTTATGCACCTGGAGAACAGGCGGAATTGCCTATGAATTTGGCGCAGCAGGTAGGTACCGCAAATAATAATTACACGATTACCAATGCAGATGCCCATTCCTGGGCAGAGGTCTATTTTGGTGAGTATGGTTGGATTCCTGTTGAAGCTACACCAGGGTTTAATACTCCTCTCCTAACTAAGAATGAGCAAATACCTGAGACAGATCAGGAAGATCAAGATGAAATGGCAGAACCAACACCTGCACCTGTGACTAATGCACAAGCAGATCAAGGCTTCCATGTGGGTTTATGGGTAGTTTTGGCAGCAGTGGTTGTATTATTATCCTGGACTATTTTTAAAGTTTGGCATATTCGCTTTAAGTTGCGCTTCTTCGTTCAACAGATGCGAATGGGCCGACCTTTAACGCCTGATCAGAAAGTTGTGGCTGAAACTGAGCGTTGGGTAAGGTATTTGCATCGTAAGGGAATGATGAAGGAAGAGCATGAAACATTGCGTGAAGCCGTAGTCCGCTGGAGTCAGGAACGACCTGCTGTGGCCAATCATCTTTCTTCACTGCTAACGATGTTTGAACAAGCAAAGTATAGCCCTGATGTTATTGAAGACAAAGACTGGCAGAGCGTGTATACTGAAGCTTTGCGGCTGCGGAGAACGATAAGATCCAAGAAATAGCGTTTAGGCAGTAAATCATTGCTATAGATTTATTTGCGTAGCGCATGGAGTATGTTATAGTTTTTTGTATGAAATCGAGGTGAACGTATTGTTTGAAATGTTAGTTCCCAAACTCCGGGTGAATACGGTATTCGATATTTCTCTAGAAGAGCTGTATCGACAGGGATACCGTGGAATCATTACGGATCTGGATAACACACTGGTCGGTGCCAAAGCGCCTGTGGCTACTCCGGAGCTGTTGTTGTGGTTTGAGAAGGTGAAGGAAGTGGGCTTTAAGCTCATCATCGTATCCAATAACAACATGGACCGGGTGTCACGCTTTGCTACACCGCTTAATATTGAATTTGTGCATCAGGCTCGGAAACCGAGTAATGCTCCTTTTCTCAAAGCGATGAAGCAGATGGAGTTACCACCGGAGCAAACGATTGTGGTGGGCGACCAAATGCTTACAGATGTATACGGCGGCAATCGGCTTGGCCTGTATACCGTATTGGTGCTGCCAATCTCCGTGAAGGATGAAGGGTTCGGCACAAGATTTAATCGTCGGGTAGAGCGAGTGGCTCTGACACGGCTTCGTAAAAAAGGATTGTGGCACGAGGAGGAAAAATAGTAATGAACGAACAAAGTGAAACACAGCGTCCTGAGAAGTGTAGCGGTTGTGGTATCAAGCTTCAGATGGAGCATAAGGATCAACCAGGATACCTTCCGGAAGTCGCACTAGACCGGGACCCTGTGATTTGCCAACGCTGTTTCCGGATTAAGAATTATAACGAGGCTTCATCTGTTTCTGTGAACCAGGATGAATTTCTTCGCTTGCTGAGTGGAGTAGGGGAGAAGAATGCACTTGTTATTCATATTGTTGACATTTTCGATTTTGAAGGCAGTTTGATTTCCGGTCTTCAGCGGTTTGTCGGTAATAACCCAGTTATTCTTGCAGTGAATAAATGTGATCTGCTACCTAAGGTTACGAACTGGAATAAACTGCGTAACTGGATGCAACAACGCTGTAAAGAAGAAGGATTGCGGACAGCTGAAATCGTACTTTGTAGTGCGAAACGTAATCAAGGCTTTGATCGTTTACTGGAAGCCGTAACAGAGCTGCGTGGTGAGCGTGATGTTTATGTAGTCGGTGCAACGAATGTAGGGAAATCTACGCTTATCAATCGTCTGATTTCGGACTACAGCGATTTGGAACAGGAGTTAACCACTTCACGTTACCCTGGTACTACACTTGATACGGTCAAAATCCCACTAGATGATGGCCACTATATTATTGATACACCAGGGATCGTGTATCCATGGCGTTATAGTGAACTAGTTGAGCGTCAGGATCTGGATGCAGTTATGCCAGCCAATCCGTTGAAGCCTGCCGTCTATCAGTTGAATGAAGGACAGACGTTATTTTTCGGTGGACTGGGACGTTTTGATTTCGTGCAAGGTCCGCATCAATCGTTCACTTGCTTTATTAGTGGTACTTTAAAAATCCATCGCACCAAACTGGAGCGTGCAGATTCCCTTTATGCGGACCATCGTGGTGAAATGTTGTCTCCTCCAGGAAGTGACCGGATGGACAAGCTGCCACCATGGCAACGGCATGAGTTCCGAATTAATAAAGGCAGTCGGAGCGATCTATATATTTCAGGTTTGGGCTGGATTAAGGTTAATGGGACAGAAGGCGCAGTCGTGGCTATCCATGTTCCGCGTGGTGTGAAGGTGCTTACCCGCCCTTCGATGATCTAACGGGGAGGCTATTACAGTGTCTTTGATAACTGCAACCGAGGGCTACAATACCGGGAATATTTTACTGGGCGTAATGGGAGATCCTATTATACAATCAAAATCGCCTATTATGCATGAAGCAGCACTCCAAGCATTGGGAATTCCGGGTGCTTACGTGCCGCTTCATATCCTTCCAGACAATCTGGAGAATGCGGTGCAAGCGATTCGCACCCTTGGATTCCGTGGGGTAAATGTGACGATTCCGCATAAGGTTGCGGTGATGGCTTATGTAGATCTATTAGATGAAAGTGCGGTAGCCGTTGGTGCAGTCAATACGATTGTTAACAATAACGGAATACTCACCGGATATAATACGGATGGAATCGGTTATGTACGTTCGCTTAAAGCGGAAGCTATTTCTGATTTGTCAGGTACGAAGATTATGGTGATTGGAGCGGGCGGCGCAGCAAGAGGAATTGTTGCCGCACTGCTTCAGGAGAAGCCTTCGTCTATCCTTATCGCTAATCGCAGTGTTGATAAGGCACAGGACTTGGCTGCAGAGTGCCAGAGCAAAGGGAATGTGATCGGGATTAGCATGAACGAAGTAGCGGAAATGCTAGATGGTATTGATGTACTGATCAATACAACTTCCGTAGGCATGTATCCTCACATGGATGAGACACCTATAGATCCTGAACTGCTTCGTGCAGGGATGGTCATAAGTGATCTAATTTATAATCCACTGCGCACTCGTCTATTGTTAGAAGGACTTGAACGGGGTTGTACGATTCATGGAGGCCTCGGGATGTTTGTCTATCAGGGGGCTTATGCACTGGAGTATTGGACAGGACAGCCTGCGCCTACGGAAATCATGCGAAAGACCATACTCAATTGTCTGGGTGGAAAAGAATAAGAAATGGATTCATCAATTTAGGGTAATAATATATGTTAATTAAGGAGTTATTCATTTATGTTAACTGGTAAACAAACACGGTATCTTCGTTCATTGGCGCATCACCTCGATCCTATTTTCCAAGTGGGCAAAGGTGGAGTAAACGATCACCTCGTACGCCACATTGAAGAAGCTATTGAGAAGCGTGAGCTTATGAAGATTAGTATACTGAGCAACAATATTGAGAATCCCAAGGAGATCGGTGCTGCGCTGGCTGAACAATCGGGTTCTGAGCTTGTACAAGTGATCGGAAAGACCATTGTCTTGTACAAAGAATCGCGTGACAACAAAACCATTGAGCTGCCCCGCTAATACCTGAAAGCATACTACCGAGGAGGTCGTCCTCTTGAAAGTTGGAATTATGGGAGGTACCTTTGATCCTCTTCATATTGGACATATGATGGCAGCGGAAGCAGCCAGAGAAACTTATGGACTTCAAGAAGTATGGTTTATGCCTTCGCATATTCCGCCTCATAAACATGAGGCAGGGGTATCTGGAGCAGATCGGCTGGCAATGGTGGAGGAAGCGATACACAATCATGAAGCTTTTCGCACATTAGATTGGGAAGTTGTCAGAGGTGGCGTTTCCTATACGTATGAGACCATAAGACGGCTGCAAGAGACGTATCCGCATTTCGATCTTTATTTCATTATCGGAGCGGATATGGTCCAGTATTTACCGAAATGGAACGAGATTGAAGAGCTTGTGCAGCGGCTTACATTTATCGGCGTAGGTCGTCCGGGGACACCTCTTGATCTAGACGTTTTGCCAACCTATATAGCAGAGAAGGTACTGCTAGCAGATATGCCTCTGGTTGATATTTCGTCAACGATGTTAAGAGAACGGGCTGCAACTGGCAAATCCATACGTTATATGGTACCTGAGGCAGTGTTCGAATATGTTCAAAGGAGTGGATTGTATGGCATACAGCCGCGAAGCTCTGATTGAGGCGGTCTCGACACAAATGCCTGCTAAGCGTTGGAAGCATACACTGGGCGTCATGCAGTCATCCATTCAACTAGCGGAGCAATATGGCGCTGATCCTGAGCGTGCGGAGACAGCGGCAATTCTGCATGATGTGGCCAAGTATTGGCCTGTGGAGAGAATGAAGGAGATTATCGAGCAGAATCATCTGAACTTGAATCTTCTGAAGCATGACAAACAGCTGTGGCATTCGGAAGTAGGTGCCTTTGTAGCAGAGCAAGATTATGGGATCACAGATCCAGATATTCTTAATGCAATCCGTTTTCACACCTCAGGTCGTGAAGATATGAGTTTACTTGAGAAAATTGTCTGTCTCGCCGACTATATCGAGCCTGGCCGCGATTTTCCAGGGGTTGATAAGATACGTAAGCTGGCAAAAGTAAGTTTGGAAGAAGGACTAGTCGCTGGATTTGATTCTACGATTAGTTTGCTACTGGAAAAACGCCGAGTGATCTTTCCGTTAACGGTACTGGCGCGTAATGATTTAGTTAGAATATTGGAGGATAAAATATGAGTGTACAACCAAGCAAGCTGTTAGAACTGGCCCTTAAGGCTGTGGAAGATAAAAAAGCAATGAACGTAGTGGCATTAGATCTGCGTACTGTTTCACCGATTAGTGATTACTTTGTTGTCTGTCACGGTAATTCGGATACTCAAGTTCAGTCCATCGCTACCGAAGTCCGTAAAGTGGTCCATGAAGCAGGCGGCGTAATTAAGGGGATCGAAGGAATGGATTCAGCACGTTGGGTGCTGATGGATCTTGGAGATGTTATTGTTCATATTTTCCACCGCGATGAACGTGAATACTACAATATCGAGCGTCTGTGGTCGGATGCGAAGGTAGTGGAGACTGTATGAGCCTGATTGCAGGAACTACAGTTACACTTAATGTAGTAAGAGAGGTATCCCCATACGGATTTTTCCTGAACGCAGGAGATCAGGATGTTATGCTGCATTATACGGAGCTTACCGAGAAGGTTAAGACAGGCGATAAAGTTGAAGTCTTTATCTTCTTCGATACCGAGGATCGTCTAGCGGCAACAATGAAGAAACCGTTTCTAACATTGGGCGAAATGGCCTTATTGGAAGTGGCTGATATCCATCCGCGTCTAGGCTGCTTCTTGGAAATGGGTCTCGGACGGCAGCTGCTGCTGCCCATTCGCGAGCTTCCGGAGCTTCCAGAGCTGCGCCCTCAGATCGGCGACTATGTGTATGCGATTATGGAGCATGATAAACAGGGACGTCTTCGTGCTAAACTAGCCGGAGAACAGGAACTAGCTCCGTTAGCTCTTCCTGCGCCTGAATCCTGGATGGGACAGACTGTGACAGCCCGGGTCTACAAACCGCTGCAGATGGGGACTTTTGTTCTTGTAGATGCTGGGGTTTTAGGCTTTGGTATTATCGGTATGGTCCATTCCTCTGAACGGAGTCGTCTACTACGTCTTGGAGAGCAGTTCGAAGCACGTGTCTCCCATATTCGCGAGGATGGTCGGGTTAACCTTTCTATGGGGCTTCGTAAAGAAGTAGGCATGGATGTAGACTCTGCCACGATTTTAGAATTCTTGCATGCCCGTCCGGGTGGAGCGATGCCTTATTCGGATGCAACACCACCGGATATTATCAAGCAGCGCTTCGGAATTAGTAAATCAGCCTTTAAGCGTGCGCTTGGAAAGCTGATGAAGGAAGGCCATATTACTCAAAAAGAGAATTGGACGTATCTTGCTCCTAAGGAAGAGGAAGATTCAACCGAGGGAAATGAAGGTACAACTGAATAATTAAAATATAAGAAAGTATAAGTTTCACACGATACTTTATCCTTATATTTCTCGCTTAAACGCTTA
>NZ_NFUX01000156.1:0-1332 GCF_002264385.1 Paenibacillus sp. VTT E-133280 | reverse complement strand
CAATATTCGATGTCGAGTAAGCTTCTTGGGATACTTCGTGATCAAAAGTGGACTTTTTGAACAACCTCATTAAGAGATTTGTCCCTAGTAAGGGGCTGATCGGCTAACCTGCCGAAGGCGAGAAAGGATGAATAGGGGATGAATGTCACCGCAACGACTACAGCTGTATCGGCGGCAACGCGACGAAAGATACTACCCGGTTTTGGGATAACGATGGGGTACAGCGTACTTTATCTGAGTCTCGTGGTACTCTTGCCACTCTCAGCATTGCTGTTCAATTCTACTGGGCTGAGCTGGGCGAAATTCTGGGATGTAGCTACTGATCCGCGTGTATTAGCTTCGTATCGTGTCAGTCTGTCTACGGCAGCGGCCGCTGCTTTTGTGGATGCTATTCTAGGTCTCTTGCTAGCGTGGGTACTAGTGCGTTACGAATTTCCGGGTAAAAGAATATTTGATGCGCTGATTGATCTTCCGTTTGCTTTACCGACAGCTGTAGCTGGTGTCTCCTTGACGGCTCTTTATGCCACAAATGGCTGGATCGGGGCGTGGCTTGAGCCACTAGGATTAAAGGTGGCATTTACTCCGCTTGGCATTACCCTCGCCTTAATGTTCATCGGAATACCGTTCGTCGTGCGAACGGTACAGCCGGTGCTGGAGGATTTGGACCGAGATATGGAGGAAGCCTCGGCAACCCTCGGTGCAGGCCGCTGGAGAACCTTTCGTTCAGTAGTACTGCCTGAGCTGTTCCCGCCGTTGTTAACAGGCTTTGCTTTGGCATTTGCCCGTGGTATTGGCGAATTCGGCTCTGTCGTGTTCATCTCCGGTAATATGCCGATGAGAACGGAGATTGCGCCTTTGCTTATTATGTCCAAACTGGAGCAGTATGATTATGCTGGTGCTACCGCCGTTGCGTTGCTCCTGCTTCTCATTTCCTTCTTAATGCTGTTAGTCATTAATACGCTCCAGCGTTGGGTGCGTAAGACTTCTCGGTAAGTTCTTTCGGTGTTACTCCTTATTTCTCTAATGTTTTTGTATTAGAACTTGCTGAGCGAGCACTAGCGAAGCTACACTCTAACAGGTAAATGACGACTTTATTTTAGGAAGCATACTTGCTTCCGTGAAAATGCGGAATCTTCCGTTAGATAAAGTACCCGAAGAGTAATTTGGGTGTTGGAGGAGCGATAGCGATCTCGGTGTTTGAAACTGAATAATTGGTAAGAAAGGAACGGAGAGGAATATTGGAACTGTAGAAGCGTAGCGTTCGCCTTTATCCTCGGATTTCTTCCGCGGTGAGCGGTTCAAATCAGGAAATCTGAGGATAACAGCGATCGG
>NZ_NFUX01000021.1:0-80910 GCF_002264385.1 Paenibacillus sp. VTT E-133280 | reverse complement strand
CATTACTTCTTGAATCTACTTCGTACAAAATTTACTTCGTAAGCATACACTTTGTTTTATGGAGCAATACTTCTCTACATATAAATGATGCGATGCGTCCCACTATAATCAGGTTCAATAGCCATCAGCTCATCTAACCATGGAAGTCCGTAGCGGTTCAAGTAATACATGATATTGTACACTCTTTCTTGCAGTTTACCCAGTGGCATTAACGACAGCTCGATTCGCTCCCATTGACGGATTGCAGCTTCATTCTGTTTTGCCATTGCATCTTGAGCTTTCGCTTGTAAAAAAGTAATCTGATCTAAAATCTTATCTTTATTGTTATTCCCTAGTTTTAGCAGACCTGCCTGAATGGTTCCAAGCTGCTCAATCAGTGGTTCGTACATGGCGGAGAAAGTAGCTTTAGTTTCTTCGAAACGTTGTTCAATCCCCAGCTCATCCTGTGCAGCCAACCACTCATGTCTTTTACGATCTAAACCCTGTCTTACATCCTCAAAGCTTAGTTGATATTTATCCATATGCTTATGAAGCGTACCTTCCACCACTGTGAAAGACATTCTCGGGATGATCAGGGGCATTTGTCCTCCAATGGTCTCAAACGCATGATGCGGAATGGCCCAATAAGCAATCTCACCTTGACCTAGCACCGTAGCTAGAACCGGCAACACATAATCCTGCATAAGCGGACGTGTCAGCACGTTGTTACTGAATCGTTCCGGATAAACCTTCACTTCCTCCAGTAGTTCATCACGGGTGAACGATACCTGGCCCTTGCGATCGGAAAAATTGCCATCTTTCTTATGAAGCAATAATCGTACACCTTCATGTATATAAAAGAGGTTGGCATTGCCTGCCGTAACGTCAGCTTGAAGCTCATATCCTGCGTTTACGATATCAGAAGCAGAATTCATGTACGCTGTTTCCAGTGCATCATTCTGCATAATTAGCGAAGTGAAGAAAGGCTCTTCTACCTTACGAAGGTTAGGATCAGCAGAATCAAGCAGGATCAGACCGAATTTACCAAATAAAGAACCCATCAGCTTGGCAAAAGCATCCGTCATACTGTCTGATCTAAATGAAGAAGATCGAATAAATTCCATGATTTGCGGTTTAAAGTCACTATCTTGAAGTAGCGCATCCAGCTGCTCCACTACTTGCTGCCAGCTTTCCTCTTCTACGTGAATATTACTCACCGAGGAGCGTTTCTCCTCTGATTTTTCTATCTTAATCTTTATAATCTCTTGCGTACGATTCAATACATACGTATGATTCACTTCGTCCCAGTCATGATCCTCTCCTGCAATCCAGAATAATGGGACTACAGGCCGACCGAGCTGTTCTGCTGCTTCTTTTGCCGCCATAATGGTTGTCATTGCTTTATATACTACAAGCAGTGGTCCTGTAAAAAGTCCGCTTTGCTGCCCACCAGTAACCACTAATGTTCCCGGCTGTTCCAAAAGCGCCAGCGAAGCCATCACTGCATCATGTGAGTTATGCTTTTCATTATATTGTCGCAGACATGCAGCAACTTGTGTCCGGTCCGCACGGAGACCCTCACTACGATCCAGCCATTCTGCCCGAATGCTTCTACTCTCTTTACTTCGGAAATCCCCACCATACAAATGACTAACCTTCTCAAAATTTTCTATATAGTCGCGCGCGAGTGCAGATCCACCCGGGAGCGGTTCCTTAACAATATTCATTTGCTAGTGCCTCCAGTTCTACTGAGCAGTTATATGTAAATCCAAGTTCGTAAACTCTATATGATTGTATCCAAAGTCAGGGGCCGCGTCAAAAGAATTACATACCTGCAAAAAGCAATGCAAGAGCAGCCGTTTTATTTTCTTTTCCTTTAAAATGATTATTAAATATCCCCACTACATACAAGAGGCGAGAGCATAACGCTCCCGCCTGTCTAATACTCGCTATAGATTTAAGCGAATTTTTTGCTTACCCAGTGTCCTTTGGATACTTCTACTAATTCAAAGTCACTATCATTGCTCTTTTCGTTAGCAGAATAAATAGGACTACCAAGCTCATCATGCAAGTGAATACGTTTCTTGTTCACTTCAATTTCCGGATCCGGAATTGGAATAGCTGACAAGAGAGATTTAGTATAAGGATGGATAGGATTTGCATAAAGCTCTTCACTTTCCGCCAATTCTACCATTTTACCCAAGTACATAACTGCTACGCGATCACTGATATGTTTAACCATGGACAGATCATGCGCGATGAAAAGATAAGTTAGTCCCAGACGATCTTGCAATTCTTTAAGCAAGTTTACGACCTGAGCCTGGATGGATACGTCAAGCGCGGAAATCGGCTCATCACAAACGATGAACTTAGGATTTACCGCTAACGAACGGGCAATCCCAATACGTTGGCGTTGTCCACCAGAGAATTCATGCGGATAACGAGTAGCGTGATCATGGTTAAGACCAACCATATCGAGCAGCTCTTCGATCCGTTTTTTACGTTCTGCACGGCTACCAGCCATTCCGTGAATGTCCAGAGCCTCGCCGATGATATCAGAAACCGTAAAACGCGGGTTAAGTGATGCGTACGGATCTTGGAAAATCATCTGCATGTCACGGCGCATTGCTTTCATTTTGTTAGAAGGCAATTTATAAATGTCTGTACCATTATATTTCACACTTCCGGCAGTTGGCTCATACAAGCGAAGAATTGTACGTCCAGCAGTAGTCTTACCACAACCGGACTCTCCTACCATTCCAAGCGTCTCGCCCTCACGGATCGTGAAGTTAATATTATCAACAGCCTTAAGAACCTTGCCTTGACCTACATTAAAATATTTCTTAAGACCTTCTACCTCTATTAGGTTCTTACTCAAGAGTACTGCACCTCCTTGGCCATCGAATGCAGATTCCAGCAACGCGCCATATGCGTTTCGCTGAATTCTGTGGCGCCGGGATCGATTTGTTCGCAAACATGCATTGCTTCATTGCAACGCGCGGTGAACGGACATCCGATCGGCGGCTTGATCAGATCTGGCGGTGTGCCGATGATCGGAATAAGCGGCTCGCCTTTCTTTTGGTCCAGACGCGGCATTGAGCGCAGCAGACCTTTGGTATATGGATGCTGTGGATTCTTAAAGATTTCCCATCTTGTTCCGGTCTCCACAACTTCACCTGCATACATTACAATAACCCGATCACACATACCGGCAACGACGCCAAGATCATGGGTAATCAAAATGATGGAGGTACCTAGTTTTTGCTGCATCTCTCTCATAACTTCCATGATCTGCGCCTGAATGGTTACGTCAAGAGCCGTTGTAGGCTCGTCCGCTATGAGTAAAGCCGGACGGCAGGCTAGCGCGATTGCAATCATTACACGCTGGCGCATACCGCCTGAAAACTCGTGGGGATATTGGTTAAAGCGAGCCTCAGCATTTGAGATGCCAACTAATTTGAGCATCTCAATACCTTGCTTTTTCGCTTCGGCCGCTGACATTTTCTGATGTTTAATCAAAACTTCAGTGATCTGTTTGCCCACTTTGATGGTTGGGTTCAAAGAAGTCATCGGGTCTTGAAAAATCATGCCAATATCTTTACCGCGAATGGATTCCATTTCTTTCATGCTTTTGTCTAGCAGATTTTGTCCTTGGAAAATAATTTCTCCCTTTTTCACTTTTGAGGGTGGGGAAGGGATCAACCGCATAATCGATTGTGCAGTTACACTCTTACCGCTGCCGGACTCGCCGACGATGGCAACCGTTTCACCTTTGCCAATTTCAAAATTCATACCACGGACAGCTTGCACTTCTCCGCCTTTAACAAAAAACGAAACATGCAAATCTTTGACTTGTAAAATAGGTTCCATCCATAACCCTCCTACTTCTTCAGCTTAGGATCAAGCGCGTCACGAAGACCATCACCGAAAATATTGAAAGAAAGCATGGTTAAACTGATCAGAATGGCAGGGAACAGGAAGCGCCATGGATAGTACAACCAACCGGTGAGAGAATCGTTAATCATAGATCCAAGTGAAGCGATAGGAGCTTGTACACCAAGACCCAAGAAGCTTAGGAAAGCCTCGGCAAAAATTGCATTTGGTACAGAAAGTGTAATCGTTACAATAATCGGACCCACTGCGTTTGGCAGAAGGTGTTTGAACAACAGTCTCGCAGAACCGGCACCCATGGAACGGGAAGCCAATACGAACTCGCGATTCTTGAGCTGCATAATTTCACCGCGTACAATCCACGACATCGTAATCCAACCCGTAATGGTTAAGGCTAGGATGATGGTACCAAGACTTGGTTCAAGCACAACCAAGAGCAAAATTACAACAAGCAGATAAGGAATAGAGTACAAAATTTCGGAGAATTTGTTCATGATATTATCTACACGGCCGCCGAAGAAGCCCATAATACCTCCATAGATAACACCGATGAACAAGTCGATGGCTGCCGCAGCTAGACCAACGATCAAGGAGATCCGTGCGCCGTACCAAGTACGAACGAAAATATCACGTCCAAGATCATCCGTTCCAAACCAGTGATCGGAGGAAGGGGGCTTATTGGTATTCATCAAGTCATTGGAATAATAGTTATATTTCGAGAATAAGGGAGCGATAATCGCTGCTAGCACGATCAAGCCTAGAATCCCAAGCGCGGTCATCGCCATTTTGTTCTGACGCAACCGTTGCCAAGAATCTTTCCAGGCAGAGAGACTCTCCCGCTGAATTACCTCGGCTTCTTTTTCATCTACACCGACTTTTTGAAAGTCTTCCGGTTTTAGATTCATGTTTTTTAACAAGTTATTATCAGATGCCACTCTTTAGCCCTCCTTTCCTCCACTTAATTTCATACGTGGGTCAATCAATACATAAGCAATATCAGTAATGAAACGGGCTACCATGAGTAGTACACCATAGAAAATGGTAATCCCCATAATAACGGTATAGTCACGGACACCAATCGCTTCCACGAACTGTTTACCAATACCCCCAACGCCAAAGATCTGCTCGATAACAACCGAACCTGTTACGATGTTAGCTGTCATAGGTCCCATGTAAGTAACAACCGGCAGGATACCGTTACGAAGTACGTGACGGCTTAGAATAGCCATCCAGCTTAATCCCTTAGCCTTAGCCGTTTTGATATAATCCGCATTCAGAACTTCAAGCATACTTGAACGTGTCAAGCGCGCTATAAATGCTATCGGCTGAGCCGAGAGCGCTGCTACAGGAAGGAAATAATAGATTGGCCCTTTAAAACCTGAAACCGGTACCCAACCCAATTTGAAAGCGAACACATACTGTAATAATGACGCGACTACAAAGCTCGGAACCGCAATCCCCAGAACTGCCAACACCATCGCGGCGCTGTCCAGAAACTTTCTGTGATAGAGTGCCGCTAACATGCCGAGAAGAACCCCAACAATAACCGCCACAACAATTGCGACGAGTCCCAGCTTCAGCGACGCTGAAAAGGTTTGGCCAATCAAATGTGATACATCTTGATTCAGGCGTTTCATGGATACACCCAGATCACCTTGGACAATATCACCTAAATACTTAAAATACTGATGAGAGAGCGGCTTGTCCAGACCATATTGCTCCATCAAACGCGCTTTAATTTCTGGCGGTACTTTTTTCTCAGAAGTAAACGGATCCCCTGGAATAGCTTTCATCAAGAAAAAAGTTGCAGAAATCAGTACAAATAATGAAACCAACATATAGAAGAATTTATTTGCGACATAACGAACCATCCCCATCACACCTCCTCCGACAATTTTTTTGAGAGCATTATATTGATTTTATGAAAAAAACGGATTTTTGTCCATTTTCTAAATATGTTATAAATAACAATAAATAACAAATAGACGGAAATACAAAAAAAAGGGATATATATGGAGTTCCACATATATATCCCGAAGTATTGTGTTACTTCAGTCAACTAACTATTCTGTTTAATTTACATGAGCTAAATCTTAGTGCTCAAGCAAGTATCCACGAGTCAAGTCAATTGCACCACTGAAGTCAAGAGTAACACCTTTGAGGTACTCTTTAGTCAGGGAGTTGTTAGTGTAGTAGTACAATGGAATCAAAACTTGATCTTGCTCGATGAGCAATTTCTCAGCTGCTGCAAACTTGTCTTGACGTTCTTTCAAGTCAGTACTTGCTTTAGCTTCGCTGATCAATTTGTCATACTCAGGGTTAGCGTAACCAGTATCATTGTTACCGCCACCTGTTACCCACATATCAAGGAAAGTCATTGGATCATTGTAATCCGCAGTCCAACCAGCACGTGCAACTTGGTAGTTCAGGTTTTGACGGTTTTCAATAAATACAGCCCACTCTTGGTTAACGGTTTGTACGTCAATACCAAGATTGTTTTTCCACATATCAGCAATCGCCAAAGCGATTTTCTTGTGACCTTCACTTGTGTTGTAAGTCAAAGAGAATGTAGGCAGTTTATCCATACCTTCTTCTTTCAGACCTTCAGCAAGCAAAGTTTTAGCTTGTTCTAGATCTTCAGTGAAGTAACTATCTTTAACTGCTGCACGGTATTCACCATCAGCACCAGCGATACCCGGAGGTACATAACCGAATGCTGGGAATTGTCCACCTTGTACTACATTGTCAATCAAAGCTTGACGGTTAATGGACATTGCAAGAGCTTTACGGATTTTAGCGTTTGTGAATGGTTTTTCAGTGATATTGAATTCGTAGTAGTATACGGAAGCAATACCTTTACGGCTGAATTCTTTAGGAAGTTCTTTTTGCACGATTGGAATTTGTTCTGATGGAATTTCACCAGTTGGTCCACCGGCACGATCGTATTCACCGTTCTTGTAGCTGAGCAGTTCAGTTGCACCGCTGTTTACAAGGGAGAAGTCGATTTTGTTAAGTTTAATGGAATCTTTATCCCAGTATTTATCGTTTTTAGTTACAACAAGTGTTTGACCTGTAGTCCACTCAGTAAGAGTGAAAGCACCGTTAACGATCATAGTATCTTTGCTTGTTGCCCATTTTGGATTACTCTCAATGGATTTGTGTACAGGGTAATAAGTGTAGAAGGAAAGCAATCCAAGGAAGTAAGGAGTTGGGGCTTCAAGAGTAACTTCAAGAGTTTTCTCATCGACCGCTTTGATACCTACTTGACTGAAATCGGTAATTTCCTTGTTGTAGAACTTTTGAGCATTTTTGATGTAGTACAATTGATAAGCGTAAGGTGCAGCGGATGCAGCAGCAGGATCGAGCACGCGTTTCCAAGCGCGAACGAAGTCTTCTGTTGTTACAGGATCGCCATTACTCCATTGTGAATCACGGAGTTTGAAAGTATATACCAGACCGTCAGCGGAAACATCCCAGCTTTCAGCAACACCTGGTTCAGCTTGACCAGATTCAGCATTCATGCGAGTTAGACCTTCGTACATTGTTGTCAGGACAGTGTGAGCTTGGCTATCTTGAGCCAATCCTGGGTCAAATGTTGGAGGCTCAGAGCTTAGGTTAATTCTCAGTGTTTGGTCCGCAGCCAATTTCTCTTCTGTAGCCGCATTACCAGTTCCCGTGTTACCAGTGTTACCAGCGTTACCTTTATTGCCGCTGTTCGCGTTGTTTCCGCCGCAGCCAGCAAGCACTGTGCCGATAACAAGTACTAATGCAAGCATTAGCAATAGACTTTTACTCTTCTTCATCTAGCAGTTCCCCCTAAATAGAATGTGGTATATGGTTTATGATTATACAACCAGTGGTCAAAAAAATCTAGTGGTATGTTTTCAGAAAATTCTTTTTTTATTAAAACTTTAAACTTTTGTGACGTTGCCGCTTCACCGGAGCAGTGGAACATTACATCGCTTGTGATATGTACTTAATTAGCCCTACAAACATAAATAATAAATATCCGGCACTCATAAAAAAGAAGGAAAGTCTCCAAACTGCCCGAAATAACCGCTTCCCATCTACTTTTCCTTTTAGTCGATTCTGAGCGCCGCCAATCAGTCCAGTGGATATTAATACAATAAGTAGTATAAGATAAAACCCAAAACCGTTATTAAACAAGTTGTTAAATAATGCAGAGACCGACAATAATAAAAAAAATGTAGTCACGTCCATAGCGAGCATAAAAGTTTTCTTTTTATCTTTTTTCAAGCCTTTTCCAATGAAATAAACAATTAAAAACGGTATTATTGGAATCAAGCTTAAAGTAACGACCGAATTCATCAGCAATCCCATAGCTTCACCTCTCCTCCGAGATCATACCTATATTCCCTCTACTAATTGGCAGATCAAGCGATGTAAAGGAACCAATGTTCCAGTGCGTTCTGCCATTTCTACAAGACTCCCATTGATCCAATGAATTTCTGTGCTCCTTGAAGCTAGAACATCTGCCAGCATGGATGAAGTATTGCCCGCGGTTGTCCTGCACACTTTAAGAATGTTATCCCACGCATCATGATCATAAGTAACTCCGCAGGCATCATATACCATAGTAGCTTCTCTAAAAAGTTCTCTCATTAACTGCAGGCGCTCTTCTGAAGCAAGCAGTTCACCATTTGGAATACGCCAAATCGCTGTGAGCGGATTAATAACGGCATTGATTAGGAGCTTCCGGTAAATCATGGTATCCACTTCATTCGACAAAAAGGCTGAGAATCCTGCCATAATGAGAACTTCTATTAAATAATTCACTTGTAAATCAGTATGTATACTGTGGGCTTGTCCATTCTTTAAGCTCCATTTCCCTACCCATACCTCACCCGCACCTGCATGAATGACTTCAGTTAAAAACTTTCGCTTCGCAGCTTCTGTTGTTACGGCAGCATATAAATTAGCTTTCGGCAGCAATTTACTGAGCATCTCCATATGTCCAATGCCATTTTGAAAACAAATGAGGTGTACCTGTAGTTCCCTAAGAGGGGACAGAAATTCAGGTAAAACATTATGTAGTATGTCCTGTTTAACCGTTACTATGATCCAATCACTGGGCTCACGAAGATAGGCAGCTGCAAATCCCTCTATTGGTGCGGACACAAATCGATCCCCTGAAATCGAAATCGGATCGCGGCCATCCTCATAGCTCACAGTTAAGCCCTCATCTTTTAATTTCCGGCACTGCTCTACCCCTCGACACCACAATCTCACTTCATTCCCGGACTGGGTCAGTCTCCCTGCCAAAAGCAGCCCCAGTGAACCCGCACCGATTATATCGATTTTCATCTGATCCTCCTGTTGATCTCAAACGCAATTTTTCTAAGTATAGCCTTAATATACCAAGAAGAACCACCGTTGTCGTCCTCCATAAATGACAATACAAAACCAATACAAAACCAAAACGCCCGCAAATGGCGCTAATAAAGCGAACCACTTACGGGTGTTTTAGTTTGCCTATCTTTTATTCAATACGTTCTAAATTTCCATTCCCATCCATTTTGAAACGAGTCTTCATTTCTTCTTCTTCTTCGTTTAAGAAAGCTAGCCTACGCGCACGATCCATAATCTGAATTAAAGCTTTGTAATCATCATTGACTACCCGGTAGTCACTTTGAGCAAGATTAACCTCTTTTGACAACCGCTCATTCTCAGATCTTAATTCAGTTAATTCATCTTCCTTCTCGCGCAAATCTCTCTCCAGCATTTTCAGCTGGCGTCCTGCCTCCTGGATTGTACCTTTCCATTGTCTCAGGAAACGTATAACCGCATCAATGGATAATGTGTTTTCACTTAATCCTTCGCCTCGTCCGAACTCCTCATCGGTATCCCCGAGAATCAGACCCGCTACCTGCGCTCCTCTTACTGACGGTTGCTTTTTCAGGTAACTTCTCTTTTGACGTTGGCCTTTAGCGATTCCAATTGCACCTTCATAGCTTTTTCGAACACAGCTGTTCCAGCGGAATCCGCATGCAGCCGACGTTCTGCCGATTTTCTCACCCACTTCTTCAAAAGCAGCAAGTTGTGTGCTGCCCTCCCGAATGTGGCGCAAGGTTACTTCTGCCAGTATTAGATCATCTTCTGCACTCCAAGCATCCTGTCTAACGGCTGTCATCCAACCAAACCTCCTAACAACATCTTGAAATAACCATCTCCATAACCGACAGCTCTGCCGGGTAGTGAATAGGGATAAAAGCTGCTTACTCCATTTCTATGCTTCTCATAGAGTTCATAGAATCTATTTGATACTAAATTGTATTTCCATTATCTGCCCACATCATACGCTTTAAGTAATAAATTCTCTTTTTTCAAGCACTAAACACTTCAGTCAATTATAAAAATCACATTTTTTCAAGATTAGTGTATTTTTTTCAATGAATTCGTTTACACATTTTTACTGAACGGGTATAATAAGTCGAAGGAATATTCGTGAGATACATACTGGAAGGGGGACTCTCTCTTGGACCGCATGTTTCGGGTATTAGGTTTTTTTACATTGGCTATAGGATTGATGGCTTTCGCCGGAGGTCTGACAGAAATGGCCTTGCTTTTCTTTTTGCAAACCGCTTTTTTCGTAATTCTCGGTTATTTGAAATTTACTGAAAAAACTTATGTCCTACTTTTCTGGGCATACATGATTTTGACTTTCACCGGTTTCAGCTATTGGACGATCTTTCAAATGGGTCTTCCACTATAAATTGCAGTACACTCTTGAAGCGGATGAGGTCCTTATTTAATAAGGATCACTTCCGTTTTTTTGTTTATCAGTTAGTATATATATGAGGCCCCACAAATACCTGAGTACGCATTGAAGGATAGCCTCACTTTGTGGGGATTTTTTGTATGTATGCTATTTTAGAAGGGTTAAACATATTATTAGTACATACATATATCCATTCAAGAAGAAACGGTTTTGCCGTCTTTTAGGGACAGTTTCCATTTCTACGAGAAATAGAAGGATGATCTATGGAGTAAAACAGATAAATTATTTTCTTAAATTTCAAAAAAAGGTGGTGGTGTGGTGCGCTCCCGCAATGCCCAAAGCCGCATGATGGCAACCATACTAATTCTCTTCTGCTGTACATTATTTCCGTTACAATCTACGATGTACCTGTCTGCCGATCCTAGCGGTTCTTTTTTCAATTCCTCTATACCAGATAATGAAGAAACCCGTAAACTTCTGGAGCAGACCTTATCTTCCGCAGAAATTGAACGGGAGATCATCAAGATTACAGCCGAACAAAAAGCACTTGAAGAAAAGGTAGATTACCTAGAAGAGCAAGCTATCCAGAAAAAATCCGCCATCGTAAATCAACAAGAGCGTGCAGGTGCGGTCCTTCGTTCTTATTATATGGGGGATAGAGACGGTCTCTTAGCCGCATTTCTATCCGCGAAGAGCATTAGCAGATTCCTGGCACTATTCGATTATTATGAAATAATTATTGGAAATGACCGCAACATTCTCACACAATACGAGGACCAATATAAGGATCTAAAGAAGACCCTCCAGACTGCACAGCGCAGCTCGAAGGATCTTGCACAGCTGCGAACCGCTCTGGAGGAACAGAAAATTCGGGTAGCCGCGCTCAATAAAGAAATTGAAGGTGGGATTAAAGACAGTAGTGATCCTGATAATATGAGCGCTCTGCTTCAAGAATTCACATTATATTGGGAGAATATTGGTTTGCGTGAGGTAAAGACCTACTTCAAAGCATTATCTACCGCAATGAATAAATTACCGCAGTTTGTCCAGAATCGAGAGGGTGTTCTTACTCGTAAGGGGATGACTTATGTTCTGAATCTGAAGGAAGAGGATTTAAACGAATTCCTTCAGTCCCAGAATAAGCTATTTAACGATTTCGCATTTCATTTTAATGACGGAACGATTACTGCTACAGGAAAAAGTGGAGCTTTAGCCCTTTCATTAACCGGCCACTACGTCATACAGGAAGAACCCATCAACGGACTTATATTCCAAGTCGATCATGTTGTATTTAATGGACTCGAATTACCTGACACCACTAGAAGAACACTTGAGGAAGAATTTGATTTAGGCTTTTACCCTGCAAAAATTGTTTCTTTCCTACGTGCCACAGAAGTAGATAGCAAAGAGGGCGTCCTCCAGGTTAAACTATCTATCTCATTCTAAGCCTTCCTTGATGAAATCTTTGTACCCGGCCGCATCAATTTTTCCTGTAAGCAGTAAGGATACTGCTTCAACAATCTTCCTCCAGCCGCCTTGGAATTCGACCTCCGGGGCGGTTTCTTCTGTCAGTAAAAGTTCGACTCCAAAAGGAAGCCTATATTTGAAATCATTTTCCGAACGATATAGGACATCCAGCGCAGGCAAGCTCCCCGTGTTCTCCAGCCAGTCCATCTGAGAAGCTTCAGAGGTGATAAACGTCAGCCAATTCACGGCTTCCTTTGGATTTGGGGATTGAGCTGGAAGTGCAAAGGAACGACTGTAATAGGATTCAAGTCCTCTCCCGTTACTTACGGTCAGCGGCGCTTCAGCAACTAAAGATGAATTCCCATGTTTTTTCCACTCAGAAAGCGGTAGAGCAGCAACAGCAACGCTTCCGCTCTGAATCATATCCCAAACATCTTTGTTATATCGACTGGTAAGGTAAAAATAACTGCGGGCATTTTGAGTCCAATTTATCACTACTTGGTTATCCGATAGCAAGCTGCTGTTCATACTCTCCATAACGGCGGACAATCCATATGGATTACGTGTATCCATCGCGAGTAAATATTTCCCTTGCTCTTTGAGCACATTCTGAAGTAATGTGTTCCACTGTTCCAGACTTCTTGGTAAGGTGGTGAATCCCAGTTCCGCAAGCCGCTGTGGTGAATAAACAAGTACATAAGGGTCGATATCCAGCGGCACTCCCCAATTATATCCGTTCCATTGCATCCAGGGGATTAACTGAGTTAACGGTGCAGTTCCCGGAATGCTCTGATACACATCCACCGGCAATAAATATCCACGTGTAGCCCAGTCGAGAATACTTCGTCCATCCGCCATAACGATATCCGGGCTATCCCCGATGGTTAGATCACGCTTCAAAACTTCGTCTGCATCCTCGCTATCAATATTTCTTAATATTACCTTTACTCCACTTTCTAAAGTATAACGATTGCTTAGAAGCTCCAGTTCACTGAATTCCTCACTATTTAAGGATACTGTTATGCGCAGGCTATCTATAGATCCCTCTTCCCCTGAAGAGGGGTTTGTCGACTGACTTTGTGGTTTTTTCATAGGATGTGGGTCGTTATTGGTACTCAATTCCATACTGGGTGACAAGCTTGTCAGCGATAGTAGTAAAATTGCAAAAAGCAGCCAATAATTTTTGCGTTTCAGCACATTTCCCCACCTTCCCCATGATTACTCACCCCTATTTTACCAAACCCGCCGCTGCTTGTCTTTAGAATGTGAAAACGTTCTCTTACTATTATATAGGTGAAATGATAGAGAAATTTAAAACGTTCATGATTCTCTGAGTGCGAGGGGCGCTCCGTGTGCGGATTATTCTTCCGATCGCTGTTGTCTCCAGATTTATGGATTATATTCCTAAGCGGTATAAATCCGGAGACAAAGGCGAACGCTAGCGCTTCTACAGAACAATTCCTCCACCTCCGCTTTCCGCTCTTCATCTCATAACCATAACCTAATAAATTCCTCCGCCGTTTCTGGGCGGCAGGAAAAAGCCGGGAGGTCTGCTGCTCCCGGCTGAGATTGAAAATAAGTTAGAGAAGATCCGCGGCCAATTGGGCCAGACGGGAACGCTCGCCTTTTTCCAAAGTAATATGTCCGCTAATCCCTTGCTGCTTAAACTTCTCAACAATATAGCTAAGTCCGTTACTCGCAGCATCCAGATACGGATGATCGATTTGCTCCGGATCCCCCATAAGAATGACTTTACTCCCTTCACCCGCTCTGGAGACGATCGTCTTCACTTCATGACGGGAAAGGTTCTGAGCTTCATCAATAATAATGAACTGTGCAGGGATTGAACGGCCACGAATATAAGTTAAGGCTTCTACCTGTATGCTGCCTAAGCCCATTAATATTTTATCGATATCGCCAGCTTTTTTGGTGTCGAACAAGAACTCCAGATTATCATAAATAGGCTGCATCCAAGGTCTGAGCTTCTCATCCTTCTCTCCAGGTAAATATCCAATATCTTTCCCCATTGGAACGACTGGACGGGCAATGAGCAGTTTTTTGTATTTATGCTCATCCTCAACTTTGAATAGTCCAGCAGCAAGTGCCAATAATGTCTTTCCTGTACCTGCCTTGCCTGTAATGGTTACAAGCGGGATTTCATCATTGAGAAGCAGCTCCAATGCCATTCGTTGTTGAGCATTTCGCGCGCTAATCCCCCAAACTGAATCATTGCCCAGATAGAGCGGCTCCAGACGGGTTGCCTCACTATTCACCTTAAGAAGAGCTGATTTGCCCGTGCCTATCTCATCCTTAAGGATCACAAATTCATGAGGGTAGAGCGGGTACGACAGCGCGAGCTGTTTAACCGTTAAAGAACGGTGACTGTAATATTCATCAATCAATGCCGGATGAACCTGCAAAGATTGGTAACCGGTGTAAAGTTCATTTAAATCCCCAGTACGATCTGATAAATAATCCTCTGGTGTAATTCCTAGCACATCCGCTTTTATACGGACCAGCACATCCTTACTCACAAGCACTACGGGACGCGGATCAGGCTTCTCTTTCTCTTCAATTAAATAATTGAGCGCTACAGCCAAAATCCGATTGTCGTTAGACACCTCTCCAAACATTTCCTGTACTTTCACAAAACTGCGATGGTTAAGTTCTACCTTCAGCTTGCCTCCATGCTCCAGCTCCACACCACTATGCAGATGTCCTAGTTCACGAAGTCCATCCAGCAATCGGGAAACCGTGCGGGCATTCCGACCAATTTCGTCAGCGTTGCGCTTTTTGGAGTCGATTTCTTCCAGCACAACTGCTGGAATAACCACCTCATGCTCCTTGAAAGAGAAAATCGAATTGGGGTCGTGCAAAAGCACGTTGGTATCTAGCACAAATATCTTGTTCATATTATCCCCTCCACAGCGCCTGGTTTGATTGATCATACATAACTCTTTCCGCCAAGGGAAAAGATAAGGTACAGAAACGATCTTGGCTGAAAGGAGTAATCACATATGAGAAAATCAATATGTCTGTTGCTGGTACTGCTGCTATTGACAAGCTGCGGTATCGCTAATAAAAAGACATCACCCTCTCCTCAGAATAAACAATCTGCGAATGCTGTAAAGGGTACGGGAAACCATGAGGTCCGGCAATTGGCCAACGATGGTGCAACTAATCCTAAGGCCACCTCAAAAGCTGGTCACACCGTCAGTGTTAAGGGCGAAAGTGAAATTGCACTTAAGGATCATTTTGAACAGTTGGCCAAAAGAGTTCCTGGTGTGAATGGCGCACACTGTGTAGTCATGAACAAAGTAGCCATTGTAGGTCTTGACGTAGAAGGTTCTCTAGACCGATCACGTGTCGGAAGCATTAAATATTCTGTAGCGGAAGCTATCCGCAAAGACCCAAGAAGTGTACGTGCACTTGTCACAGCCGATATGGATCTCTCCAGCCGCTTAGCGGACATGAGCCGCCATATCTCTCAGGGACATCCGATTTCCGGATTCTCATCCGAACTGGCTGATATCATCGGTCGAATCATGCCGCAGCTGCCAGAAGATACTAAACCGATTAAAAATGCACAGTAGAGGTTAAAAAAAAGCCCAGTGATATTCTCACTAGGCTTTTTTCATGGCAGCAAATACTTGTCCGTCCAGCTTCTCAGCGGCACGTCCATCATAAACCTTTGCATATCTTGGGGCGGATTCAAGCTGCGCTCCATAAAAAAGCGCGTTACGCACCGCCATAATTTCAACATCAAAGCAGCACATCTTGAAAGGTACATCCTGAAGTGGATCCTGCTTTACAACGGCACTGCCGTTGATAGCATATACAGTACCCTCACCGAACACAGTGACAGTTACTAACGGATTGACCTTCATGTTATTCACGAGTCTGGAACGATGATCTACAGCCAGACGCACAGTACTAGGACTAACTGCATAAATCCACGAAATGGCCGTGGATGTTGGACCTCCTGATTCCGCATCAACTGTGTTGAGAAGAACAAAAGTTTCCGATTGCAGCATCGATAACAAGGTTTCGTTCAGCTGAGCAACGGCTTCGGACATAAGTACTGGCCCCCTATGCGGCGTAAATTCATTCAATTTATTATATTATAGCACAGGCTGAAACTTGCATTCAATTTTAAGGTGAAGTGTTATTAAGGACTTTAAGGCGCCTCAGTGGATTCTGAAGTGGAACTAGCAGAAACTCCTGCTAATCGATCCTGCAAGCTTTTCTTGGCCGCCTCAAGCTCCTCATCATTAATATATACATACGGACTTCGCCATGTTCCAGTCACGGGTTTGAATTCGATATCATCTTTGGAAATCTTCCAATAAGTCGCAATCATATCTTTAATCTGCGAATTTTCGATATCAGTGTTCATATTACTGTCCACTGCGTCAAGAACCTTGCCTATTTTTAATACTCCACCAAGCGATTGCATCTGATCCACCAGTGAATGTAGGACCTCATTCTGACGTTTGTTCCGATCAAAATCGTCTGAAGCCTTAGTCTTAGGCTTACAATTAGATTTACGATATCGCACATAATCTAGCGCTTTATCTCCATCAAGCTCCGCCGGACCTTTTTTCAGATTGATATTCGTACCATCTACGCTGTCTGTATAACACATATTATCGCTAATGTTGACTTTGACTCCGCCAAGCTCGTCCACCACATCACGGAAGCCTTGAAAATCCAGGATCGTTGTATAATCTACGTCAATATCTAGATATTTCCCCATCATGGTCTTCATCTCATCTTCTGCCAAAATACCAGAGGAATCTTCTTTTCCCTTAAAGCGAGCATAGAATTCGTTAATCTTCGTTTGCTTGTATCCATTGAGCTCAACTAAGGTATCGCGTGGAAGAGAGACAATGGTTGCTGATTTTGTCTTAGGATTAAGCGCTGCAACCATAATAACATCTGTTAATCTAGATGGATGTTTTGGTCTATTATCCGTACCCAGGATAAGCATTGTCAGTGGTTTTTCTGTAGCGGAATGCCCTGGAGCAACCGTTCCTTTACTACCTGCATTAAAGACCCCATTTTCAAGCTTCCAATACAGATAGCCCCCGTAGCCCAATACACCAAGAATCGCAATAATGAGTAAGGTTAACAGGATTCTAACTAATCTGCCAAAAAAGCCTCTCTTTTGCGGTTTTTTCTTTTTTTTCTTAGGAGCACCCTTCACAGGCTGTTTTCTATTATTCGGTTGTTGACCACTTGCTCGTGGAGGTAAACTGCTGTTTCGTGTACTCATAGTAGAATAAAGTCCTCTTCATTTCATTTGGAATTAAAAAAATTGCTACACTTAAATAGACGTTCCATAAGCAGTAAAAGTTTCGATTACTGTCTTTTTGCTGCAGCTGCAGCCTTTCTCTTCTGTCGAGCTTCTACGATATAACGTATCCGTACCATCAGCATTAATCCGACAGCGACCAGCAGACACTGAATGATCGGTAGCTTATCATGTTGAAAAATGAGGAGCATGCCGGAACCGATCGCCATCATTATGTACAGCATAATCTCTTTGCCAATCGATAACTTTTGATTCACACGAAATACCTGATTATACACAAATGTAAGCAATATAAAAATAACAATATAAGCGACGATTGGATGCTCAGCAAACCAGACTTGCATAGATACCGCACTCCTCCCAAATTTAAGATACGTTTACATTATATCATCAGTAAGGGAAGTTTTTGTTATAAAAAAAACCGCCGAAAGTTAAACCTCCGACGGCTCTTTACTATGATAAGCTGATCTTACGCGTTTGCTTGTGCCATTTTACGTTGCTTCTCTACACGTTCGCGTTCGCCTTTGTTCAGAATCTTTTTGCGCAAACGAATGGATTTAGGTGTGATTTCACAATATTCATCATCATTCAAATATTCAAGTGCGCCTTCCAAAGAGAAGGTACGTGGTGTCTTCATTTTTACAGTATCATCCTTACCTGAGGTACGCATGTTGGTAAGTGCTTTTTCTCTACAGATGTTAACGATAATATCGTTATCACGGGTATGCTCGCCTACGATCATACCTTCATAAATTTCTGTACCTGCATCCAAGAAGAGAATACCACGATCCTCAACGCCCACAATTCCATATTGTGTTGTTGATCCAGTCTCACTGGCAACAAGCACACCTTGATGACGTCCGCCAACTTGACCAGCAACCAGTGGAGCGTAGCTGTCAAAAGCATGGTTCATAACGCCGTAACCGCGTGTCAAAGTCAAGAAGTAAGTGTTGTAACCAATCAAACCACGTGCAGGAATCAGGAACTCCAGACGTACTTGACCCGTACCGTTGTTAATCATGTTGACCATTTCGGCTTTGCGAGTGCCCAGACTTTCCATAACAGAGCCCATGCTTTCTTCTGGAATGTCAATCATAAGACGCTCAAGCGGCTCCGATTTAACACCATCGATTTCTTTAATGATTACTTGTGGTTTAGAAACTTGCATTTCATAACCTTCACGACGCATATTCTCGATCAGAATACCAAGGTGAAGCTCACCGCGTCCAGAAACGATAAATGCATCAGGACTATCTGTTTCATCCACACGCAAACTCACATCTGTCTCAAGTTCTTTAAAGAGACGTTCACGAAGCTTACGGGAAGTTACCCATTTACCTTCTTTACCAGCAAAAGGACTGTTATTTACAAGGAAAGTCATTTGCATTGTTGGCTCGTCGATCTTAAGAACAGGCAATGCTTCTGGATTCGCTGGATCAGCAATGGTCTCACCAATGTTAATGTCCTTGATCCCTGCGATAGCAACGATATCCCCTGCGCCCGCTTCTTCTGTTTCAATACGTTTTAAACCTTGGAACCCGAACAATTTCTCAATACGTGCGGTTTTACTCTTACCGTCACGCATAATTACAGTTACAGATTGACCTTGTTTGATCACCCCGCGGTTTACACGGCCAATAGCAATACGACCCAAGTATTCGTTATAATCCATCAACGTTACGAGGAATTGAAGCGGGTCTTCTACACTTTCAGTTGGAGCTGGGATATGCTCAACGATTGTTTCGTAAAGTGAAAGCATTGTCTCATCTTGCTTCTCAGGGACCATGCTTGATGTTCCGTTAAGAGCAGATGCATAAACTACTGGGAATTCCAATTGTTCATCGTTAGCTTCAAGCTCGATGAACAAATCCAGTACTTCATCAATAACTTCCTTCGGACGTGCAGCCGGACGGTCAATCTTGTTCACGACCACGATTGGAGTCAGCTTCTGCTCCAAAGCTTTACGCAATACAAATTTCGTTTGCGGCATGCAGCCTTCATAAGCATCAACAACCAGCAATACACCGTCAACCATTTTCATAATCCGTTCTACTTCGCCACCGAAGTCAGCATGTCCAGGTGTATCCACAATATTGATCAAAAACTCTTTATAAGTAATTGCTGTATTTTTAGCTAGGATTGTAATTCCGCGTTCCCGCTCGATATCGTTAGAGTCCATAGCGCGTTCTTGTACGTGTTCGTGTGCGCTGAAGATCCCCGATTGCTGAAGAAGCTGATCGACGAGTGTTGTTTTGCCATGGTCAACGTGGGCAATGATCGCAATGTTGCGAATATCTTTTCTTGAATGCATGATTTGTATCCAAATCCTCTCATTTATCAAATTAAAACTGTTAAAATTCTTAGCATGTCACGGCAGTCTCACAAAAGAAGCGCCAGGCAGAAAGCCGACGCTTCAACATAACATTAATATTATAGTGAAAGCACTATGAAAAGCAAGTCTTTTTATGAAAAAAACAGTTACCAAATTCCGTTTTTTTTCACAAGATCCAACATTAATTAACTTCGATACCATCTATTTCGGCCACGAGTTCTACCCCGGCCTGTAATCAGCCAAATCCCTGCAGCGATGAATACAATACCAATCAGATAGATTACACCCGTACCCATGAGACTGAAAATACAAAGCGCTATGCTTAGAACGCCTAATATAACAGCAATTGCAGATAATCCCCCTGTCCGTCTTGGAGAATTAATGGAATATTCATACAGACCTACGGCAATGCCAAGCAGAAGCACAGGCCATAAATATTTCATAAGCCCCCATCCCCATATATTGCAAAGACCAAACAGTAAACCATATACCGTTAATATTCCAGCGGGAATCAATACCGTTGCCGAAGCACGGCGGCTAAAAAATAACATATGTAGAACTAATCCTGGAAGTAAAATCACTAACGGCCAAAGGGCACGTCCCAAAAATCCGAAGACGCCCAGCTTACCGAATAAAATCAAGACGCCCGCAGCTACAATGAATATACCTAGTCTCATGTCATTCTTGGAAGACATCCTTCACCCATCCCTTCAAATTCACGTCTACCTCACTACCTTGTCCTCACTTACCCAGAAAACGACAGGTTTCTCATTCATATTATCTGAAATATACACAAAATGCCATCACTGACCTCGCAAAAAAAGGACAATTCCAATTTATGGAGATGTCCTTTTAGTATTGCCTTTTATTGCAATATATTAACCTAATGATGTTGTTCTTCGTTTAACTGCTCCTGTAACAACTACTAATATCCCTAAAGCGATCGGCAGTATGGAATGTGTGGATGGGAGTAAAAAAGAGAGCATTGTCCCTAATTTTGCATCCTGAAGCATCATATCACCTGCTGTAAAGGCTAAAATATAAGCGCCGATAAATACGAGTATCGGAAATCTATGCAGCCACCCCACAATGAGGCCACTTCCCCATACTACAATCGGAATACTGAGCGCAATCCCGATGACAATTAAAGCCAAATCCCCTTTGGCTAGACCGGCAATCGCCAGAACGTTATCAAGACTCATAATAAAATCAGCCACGAGAATCGTTCGGATGGATTTCCAAACGGAGGACGTTTCCGCGACTCTAAGGTCCTCCTCTTCTTCCAGCAGCAGCTTGAACGCAATCCATAGCAGCAAAATTCCTCCTCCAGCCTGGATATAAGGGATTTTCAACAGTAATACCGCGACAAAAGTAAGCAAGCAGCGCAGAACAACGGCTCCCGCAGCTCCCCACCATACCGCAGTCTTCCGGTGCTTCTCCGGAAGGTCCTTACTGGCCATTGCGATGACCATAGCATTATCTCCACTCAGTACAAGATTGATCATCAATATTTCACCAAGGAGCAATAATGATTCCATTCGCTCTTACCTCCCCGAATCACATGTAACTACATGTATGTCCGGAAGTGACAAGCTATGCTTCCTGTCCAACTTTTTTTTGAGGATAAAAGCATGTATGCTCTTTTTTTTGCGTATACAAAACTAAGCATATCTTCGTGCTCATCTTAACAAATTTTAGGGGTGACTGCGCCTTGAATACATCCATATGGGAGTTTGTATTATCACTGCTCAATATTATTTTCCTAGATCTGATTCTGGCGGGAGACAATGCCATAGTCATCGGGCTTGCTGCACGTAATTTACCGAACAGCACTCAAAAAAAAGCAATTGTGCTTGGAACAGCAGGTGCCGTCATATTACGGATTTTCGCAACGGTTCTGGTCGTATGGTTATTAAAAATCCCTTGGTTACTGCTGGCAGGCGGGATTTTACTTATTCTAATAGCCTATAAGCTGTTAACAGATGAGAACCATTCAGCGAATATCAAGGCGGGTCAAAGCTTAGGGGCTGCTGTGGGTACAATCATTCTAGCCGATGCTGCGATGGGACTGGATAATGTCATCGCCATTGCGGGAGTCGCTAAGCACAATATCTCTCTAGTTGTCATAGGACTATTAATCAGCGTTCCAATTGTGGTCTGGGGGAGTACTCTTTTTATTAAATTAATCAACAAATATCCATGGATTATTTATATTGGCTCAGCAGTCCTAGGGTTTACAGCCTCAAGCATGATTACAGATGAGCAGCAGCTATCCCCATTTTTTGAGCAGCATCCACTATTGAGAGCTCTGTTTATATTCGTGATCATTGTTGGCATCTTAATTGGAGGACACTGGAGACGCCAATCAAGCCATAATAATTTAAAAAAGCTGCCTCAACCGTAGATGTTGCTACGAACGAGACAGCCTTTTGTTTATAATATTAGAACCATTCTTCCTGTAATCCAGCCTGAGCACTTACTACATCTCTAGGCTTCTCATCTCCATACGGAGTGATCAGTACAGTCTCCGTGGCTCCGATCGCTGCTTCCAGCAATGCAGCATATCCAGGAAGCGTAGCTTCAATCTTATCTACAATCCGTAAATTCGGGTTCGTTGCAGGTGATTTTGGTACAAATAAAGTGCAGCAATCCTCATAAGGAAGGATAGATAAATCATAGGTACCGATATTCTTAGACAGCTCCACAATATCACTTTTGTCCATCATTACCAGCGGACGCAGTAGAGGAAGTTGTGTAGCACGGCCGATCACGTTCATGCTTGATAGCGTCTGGCTAGCGACCTGCCCAAGACTTTCACCGGTTACGATCGCGAGTGCCCCCTCACGTTCAGCAAGCTGTGTAGTAATTCTCAGCATCGCTCGACGCATCAATGTAATAATCAGATTATCCTGACCAATTCCAGTAAAAGATGTCTGCACCTCTGTAAAGGGTACTAAATGTAGCTTGATGACTCCCGCATATCGTGACAATACCCGAGTAAGATCAACCACCTTTTGCCGGGCAAGCTCACTTGTATAAGGATAACTATAGAAGTGAACGCACTCCACCTCGAGTCCACGACGCATGGATGACCAGCCGGCTACAGGACTATCAATACCTCCGGACAGCAATAACATCGCTTTTCCATTCGTACCTAGCGGAAATCCACCCACACCTGCAATATTTTCGCAGAATATATAAGTATGGCCTTGACGAATTTCGACCTTCAGCTCCAATTGAGGTGACTTTACATCCACAGTAAGTCCGGAATAGCCTTGCAGCAGGGGTGTCGAGACTAGCTTATTCATCTCCATGGAGCCATATGGGAAATCTTTCCATACCCGGCGTGCATTAACTTTAAATGTAGTTCCCGGTGCAGGAGCGATGATCTCCAAAAAATGACGGCCGACAGCCACAATATCCTCGAGCTCTGACTTGGCCACCTTAACCGGACTGACAGAAGCGATTCCGAATACATTCTTCAGCGCTTCTACCAATGGGGTCGCAGGTTCTCCATTCAGCTCCACGTAAATTCTTCCAAACTCTTTGGTTAGAATCACCTTTGGATAAGGCTTAATCATTTCTTTTACATGACGTAGTACCGTTTTCTCAAATCTGGCACGGTTCTTGCCCTTTAATATAAACTCTCCGAAACGCAAAAGCAGCATATCGGCATAATCAATACTATTGGCACTGCCTTTAGCAGATTCCTGATTTATCACACTCATTAGTTACTTCATACCTCCTTCAGCAATCTTTAAAGCTCGTACCGCAGTAATTAGTGCTTTCTCAAGCGCCGCGACATCTTCTTCAGTATGACTATCACCGAAACTGATGCGGATGCCTCCTGAAGCTACAGAGACATCTTTCCCCATAGACAATAGAACACGACTAGGTTCTGCCAGCCGGGAGGAGCAAGCCGATCGGGTAGAAACAGCCATCCCCAGTTCCTCCAGCTTACGGGCGAACACTTCCCCTTTCATGCCAGGATATGAGAAATGCACAATATGAGGGGCTCCATCCTCTCTGCTGTTTATAACAAATTCAGGAACGCTGTGCAAGAAGCGTAACAGTCGATTTCGAAGTGCCAATACTCGGGCATGGAAGGATTCGCGTTGTTCACCACTCATCCGCACTGCTTTGGAAGAGGCAACAATTGCAGGTACATTCTCAGTTCCGGCACGTAGTCCCTCTTCATGAGAACCACCTGAAAGTAAGGGAAACAGTTGAATTCCTTCTTTAATATAGAGAAGCCCCGCTCCGCGAGGACCTCGGATTTTATGAGGAGACAAGCTGTAAAGATCCGCTTTCCATCCTTTAAGGTCAACAGCAAGCTTACCATATCCCTGAACGCCATCCACATGAAATAGAGTTCGTGGATTTACGGATTTAATCAGCCTGCCAATATCCATTAGCGGCTGTACTGTTCCAATTTCATTATTTACATGCATTACACTTACGAGTACGGTATCACGCCGTACTGCAGCAGCCACTCGCTCTGGATCAATCATTCCAGTGCTGTCAGGCGCTACAAAAGTAATCTCCCAGCCATTTCGCTGCAGCTGCAGACAACTTTCATACACAGAGGGATGTTCTATTTCCGTAGTTATCAGATGACGTCCTCTTGACTGATATTGCAAAGCAGCACCTTTAATGGCCAAATTGTTACTCTCCGTAGCCCCAGATGTAAATAGGATCTCCTTTGGTTGTACAGATAACGCAGCCGCGCATACTTCTCGTGAGCGCCTGATCAGCTTTGCCGCCTCATTACCGGCGCGGTGTAAGGAGGAAGGGTTAGCATAATGCAGCTTCATAATTTGTTCCATCGTCTTCACCACGTCTTCATAGGGTGGTGTGGCGGCGGCATAATCCCAGTAAAGCATATATCGATTGTCTCCTTTACTTCTTTAAAGTACAGAATCATTCTTTTTTAAATTTTGAAAAAGGATCAAACGGTGATCCCAAATACCAGCATGTGGTTTAAGGGAACTACCCGTTTGATCCTTTTTATTATACAGCGTATTCCGCGCGAGCGCGTTCTATTTTAGTGAGATAAGACTGCGTCTCTTTTGGGAGCAGTGTAAGTTTCTCCAATAATTCCTGATCATTGCTTACCCCTAGATTAATTACCCTTCCAGGCCCTGCATTATAAGCTGCTAATGCCATCTTTTCCTGTCCGTCAAATCGCTTCAACTGATAAGACAGATAGCGTACACCACCATCAATATTTTGAGCAGGATCGAATGAATCAGAAACCCCTAAACCACGCGCTGTTCCATCCATTAATTGCATTAATCCTTTAGCACCAGCCGAAGAGACAACATTTGGATTAAAGGAAGATTCTGTATCAATCACAGCTTTTATCAAATCGACTGGCACCCCATACTTAGCACTTGCCGTTTGAATCAGATCATCATAGCTTGTTGGTTTAGTATCCGTTATTTCCCCGGAAATTACACTGTCGATGTTTTCAGCTGTTCCGCCGATCTGTTGCCATAACAGGCTACTTACAGAGGATGCATCCGGAAGTGACGTCAAGAAGTTTGTATCCCCGTCATTAGAGGAGTTAGAAGATAAAGCTTGAAGCATAGCTGCAAATTGAGAGGCCGACGCGCCCGATCTTTCCGTTTCATTCGCTGAGCTACTTTTGTCGGTTGCACTCTTTAAGCTTACCCATTTAAGCTGCCCTAACCCATTGGTTACAGCGGGATTAATCTCCATACCGGCGCACTCCTTTGATCCTGTTGAATCATATCTATTGGTCTAACCTTAGATTTCGATGAATTACGGCTTAATATTACATTTTATCCGAGATTATTGCTATATGCTGGAATGAAAAACAGACTTCAGACCCTGATATTTAGGTCTAAAGCCTGTTATAATTCAAACTTACCAGTTCATTTTTAACGAGCAAAGGGTATCATCACAAAGTAACTAAGTGTGGATACAATCCCTAAGCCCATCGCCCATGCCCCAAGCGTTTTTTGCTCCTTGGCATATGCATAATAACCAATCACAACTGAAATGGGCCCAAGAATGATGGACCAGAGAAACAAGGAGGCAATACCCATAGCAAGCCCAGTATAACCCATCGCTTTGCTTCCACTATATTCCTCTTCATTCTCCTTAGTTTCACTCGCCACACGTGGTGTTGTATCCCGGATCGGCATCGAAACCGGATTCACCTCTGCAGCATATTCCTCTTGATGTTCTCTGTCCCGGCGTGGATAGTCTACTCTGCGCGGACGCAAAACAACTTTTCTCGGACCGGATGGTCCATTTGATGAACTTGATTCATGTTCCTTTTCTCTGTCCATTAGGGCGGCCTCCTAGGAGTTCGGCTTAAATGTTAAACAGCATGTTGCAGACGATGTTGCGACTTGATCGTGGTGACCTTCATTCGTCATTTCTTCAGCATATTCTTCTTTAAATCCACTACCTGCGTGCTTGTCGATCTCAATAATGATTTCTTCTGCCCGGCATAAATTATGCTCGCCCCAATAATGACAATTGCTTACACTGCATTTGACTAATGGCTTTACACTCGACATATTTATCACCTCGGCTTCATTATGTCCGCACGATTTACCCCCTATTCGACAGGACAGTTTCCAGTTGATGTAACGATGCCCACGCAAAATATCCCCACAAAGTGGGGGGGTGCTTCGATGCGTACTCAGGTACTTTGTGGGGGCCTCAAATATATAAATTCTAAATACGTCAAAAAAGGATCAGCCCTCGTCATTATAAATTGACGAAGTGCTGATCCTTTACAGGAATTAGTTAACTGTTAAACCTGATTTTGCATACGTTTCTCAGTCAAATAGTCGTTTTCATAATAAGTAAGGTCATCGCGTAGCTCTTCATAGGTCTTGGTAATTTCTAGAATGATATCACGAGCCGGACGAACTGGCTTTTTACGGAAACGGATAGCATCCTGTCCAGTATAAGCATAACGTCCATCTTCAGAATAGCTTTCGTTCTTTGGATAGAAGAAGTTATTCACGCCATAGTGATATACATTATAAAGCGCTTTCTGCGCAAAAGATTCATCGAATGTAGCACGACGCAGCGCAACTCCCAGCTTCTCATAAGACATTTCCGAGAACACTAACAGATGACGAACATCGGACAGAAATCCTTGATAAAATTGTACAGTTTCTTCATCATCTTCTGTTACAAGCTGAGGCAATGCATGCTCGTTCAGAAAAATCTCCATCTTATCAATTACATCTTTAAGTTTGTCTCTCGTCGATTCACATAATTTCTGCACATTGGCTGCTGACATGGCGGTTGCTCCCCCTTATTATTCCCTGCTCTTGTAGTCAATAAAGTTAATCTTATGAAGAAATAGTCTTTAGACATATCTCTTTATTCTTGCAATATCAGGATGCAAACACAGAGAAGTCTAACCTTCTGAAAATTAAAAGAACATCTATCGACGTATCTCCTGCAATATCAGGATGCGAACTCAAGATGCTTATTCTCTCTGATATTATCATAAAAAACGTTTGGAAGGTATCCTTTTCTAAGATGCATAAAACATACGCTCTCTTCTAAACCTATAGCCATTACAATGCGTAGAGGAGCGGAAATCATGTCACGTAAAAATCTAACGGTTGCAGGTTTGGTAACAGCTGCGTTCACAGTTGTATTGTTTACCTTTGCACTACGTCCTGCCACTAATGGGACGACGACCAGAGAAGTCGCTAATGTTGCTGTACCAAATCCTGCTCCAACTTCAGCCCTACATTCAGCACCAAACCCATCACAGGAAAAATCATTAAAGAAAAGCTCCTTATCTCAAGATGTTGATGCGACGGATCATCTGAATAGAGTGGATGTCAGCAGACATTTGACTAAGCTCCTCTCTGAAACGGATGGAATGTCTTCGCTTCATGATAAATCAGTGTATGCGAAACGGTTGCAGCAGAACCACGGATTTATCACTATGCTTATGTGGATTGATTTTCGCAAGCATAAAACGGAAACCTTTAAGTCCTCTTCATTACCTCAAGGAACCGAACAGGAGAATCAGCAGCTGCAAAAATATCTTAAGACGGCGAAATCAGCGATCCATGGTCATCAATCCTATGAATCTCCAACCTTTACAATCGGTAAAGAGAAATATTACTTTATCGCTCAGCGGAACAAAGAAAAAAATATAGGCATCATTGCACTTATTAACCAAAAGGTGCTTGGTCGTGTGGCAGACCATCAGCTGAAGAACCTTCGGCTCATCCCTTATCCAAAGGAAGGGAAGTACCGTGTAGAATCCGTCCATACCGATAATTTAAAAGATATTACCGTTAAGACCGGTCATGATAACGAAAACGCCAGCCATTTTTATGAGAATGAAATTGTCGTCCGTTTCCGCAATAACTCCCCTACGCCGGGGCAACTTCAAACAATAACCGCTGATATCAACGGCAAAAAGCCACGTAAGCTTGGGTATGCCTATATTTTCCGTTCAGAGAAGCTGACTTATTATGAGCTCAAAGACTATTTCACCAATAAATGGCACCCCGAATATACGGAGCCTCACTATATGTATTTAACCAATGACACGATATCTAAAAACGCAGAGGGAACCGTTACTCCAAATGACATGTTATTCTCCACCTATCAATGGAATTTGCCGGCGATCGAAACGGAGCTGGGCTGGAATCTCTCTAAGGGAAGTAAAGAAGTGATCGTGGCCGTAGTGGACACCGGAGTCCAGATCAATCATCCTGATTTGAAGGGGAAGCTTTTGACAGGGTATAACGCGATTACCAATGGTTCCACTCCAGAAGATGATGTAGGACATGGCACACATGTATCTGGAATTATAGGCGCCCTGGTCAATAACGGAGAGGGAGTAGCTGGAATCAGCTGGTATAACAAGATCCTTCCGGTAAAAGCACTTGATAATTCAGGAGCAGGTACCACTTATTCTGTTGCAGAAGGAATCATTTGGGCAGCGGACAACGGTGCGAAAGTCATAAACTTAAGTTTAGGGAACTATGCGGATTCCCAGTTTCTTCATGACGCGATCAAATATGCCTACGACCGAGATATCGTCCTCGTATCTGCTGCTGGCAACGATAATACAGAACGACCAGGATTTCCTGCTGCGTATCCCGAAGTGATTGCAGTAGCTGCAACAAATGCTTCAGGGGAAAAAGCTTCCTTCTCCAACTACGGCGATTATATTGATGTCGCAGCGCCCGGAGAAAGTATAGCAAGCACTTACCCAGATAGCCAGTATGCCGCTTTATCCGGTACATCGATGGCCAGTCCTCATGTCGCTGCGCTAGCGGGTCTGGTGCGTTCACTAAATCCGAATCTGACGAATACGGAAGTTATGGATCTTATGACCAAAAATGCTGTTGATTTAGGTACTCCCGGGCATGACAAATATTTTGGCTGGGGTCAGGTCGATATCTACAAAACCCTGCAAGCCGCTAGCGGCAATCAGGTTCCCCTTCAGCTATGGCCACAGCATGTACAAAAGCAAATGAATCATTTGAAACAAAGATTAAGTAACTCTAAGTAACACCTAGCCACCACTCTGCAAAAATCTACCAAGCAAACGGAGAAATAATCGTAAGCCTTCCTCCATATCTGTTTCATTCATTTGTGAATAACATAAACGGATATACCGGGAAGGGGTCTCCGCGGAGTAACAAACATCACCCGGTAAAAAAGAAATGCTCTCCTGTTCGGCCAGCTCATGTAGCCTTCCGATATCAGGGGAAGCCGGCAACTCCAGCCAGAGGTTAAGACCACCCTCTGGGAGAATATATTTTACTCCAGGCGGCGCGTAAAGCTTTAGAAGCTTCGCCGCCTTTTCCATACGTGCACGGAGTGTAACTCGTAACTGAGCAGCATAGGCTTCATACTTGCCCGCTATGAATGGCAATACCGCCCTTTGTGTGAGCAGCGGACTCCCTAAATCACTTGCGGACTTCGCGGCGATAAGCCGTGACAGAATATTCCCACCAGCGGCTACACAGGCAATTCTGCAGCCGGGTGCAATAACTTTACTGAAACTCTTCATATAAACTACATGCCCTTCGGAATCCATCGATTTGATCGTAGGCGGCGGAGGCGCATGGAAATATAAATCACTAAATGGATCATCCTCAACAATAAGACAACGGTAACTGCGGGCTAATTCCAGCAGACGTTGTCTTCTTGCTATACTCATGGTTACTCCGCTAGGATTCTGAAAAGTAGGGATTGTATAAATTAGCTTAGGCGGTCTTTGATCACACATTCTTGTAAGAATATCCACCCGCATCCCTTCACTGTCCGTAGGTACAAAAATCATCTCTGCACCTCGTCCTGCAAAAACATCTATAGCCCCTGTATAACTAGGAGCCTCAAGATACACGGTGTCCCCAGGTCCGACAAAGGTACGAGCCACCAGATCAATGCCTTGCTGAGTTCCGCTTGTGATCATAACATCAGAGGAAGTAAGTGCAATTCCACGTGTTTTTAAATGATCGCTCATAATTCCTCGCAGCTCCAGATCACCTTGGAAGTTCCCATAGGTTGCCATAAGCTCCGGCTGCTGCATAACTAAAGATGCGAAGGAGTCACCAATATTTTTTAGAGGAAGTAACTCACTATGAATTGCAGCTATATGAAAGGGATACTTTACTTCAGAGTAATCAAAATTGCGCCAAAGCTGAGCTCGCGGCAAATAATCATCATATATATCCTGCCAGCGGCCATCTTCCTGACGTCGGGTGTGTTCAGGGTCGGCTACAAAGCAGCCTTTTCCTTGCCTGCAATAAATAAGTCCCCGCTTCTCAAGCACATTGTATGCCTTGCTTACTGTAACCTGGCTTACTCTCAAAGCTGTAGCCAAACTTCTTACGGAGGGCAGCCGGACACCTTGCTGGAGCAATCCTGATGAGATCCGCTGACTTAGGGTTTCACTGATTTGATGAGGCAGAGATTTACTGCTATTGCGAATCAAATCGATGTGCATGAACCCTCCACCTCCACTGTTATATTCAACGCTTTACTGTTATACAGTACTCCTATTATGATAGCACCAAATTGAAAGGTGGAGAACTCATTTATGGATATCAAATACTCGACCGCAGCCAATCATCTAGGATCATCAGCCGTTCGTGAGATTCTAAAAGTTACACAGGGCAATGACATCATTTCACTTGCAGGCGGGCTGCCTGGGGAGGATTTGTTTCCCTTGGAGGCCGTACGAGACGCTTATAACCGTGTACTCTCCAGTGACACCTCAGTGCTTCAATACGGATTAACCGAGGGCTTTACTCCACTACGTGATAAAATCGCCGAAAGACTTACTCGGCAAGGAATCCCTGTTACAGCATCTGAGATGATCTTGACTACAGGTTCCCAGCAAGCCATTGATTTATTATGTAAAATACTACTTGATCCCGGTGATGCTGTACTTGTTGAAGCCCCCACTTATTTAGCAGCTTTACAGGTACTCGGCTCTTACCGGGCTGATATTCATACGATAAATAATGACGAGCAAGGCATGCTGCCAGATCACCTGGAAGATCAAATACAAAAATTACGGCCCAAACTCCTATATGCAGTTCCGACCTTCAACAATCCTTCAGGAGCAACCTGGAGTAAGGAACGCCGTGAGAAAGTGGTGGAAATCTGCCGCCGCTACAATGTTCTTATCTTGGAGGATAATCCCTACGGCGAAATAACCTTTGAGGAGAATAAAGATCTTTATCCACCCTCACTAGCATCCATCGACAGAAGCTATGGCGGCGATTATTGTGTCGCTTACACTGGAACTTTTTCCAAAATCGTAGCCCCTGCCCTGCGTACCGGCTGGATTATTGGCGATTCCAATCTAATCAAGACCATCGCCAAAGCAAAGCAAGCCGCTGATCTGCATTCTAGCACCATTGACCAACGGGCTTTAGATGAACTGCTGCTGCATTTCGATATTGAGCAGCATATCCGCGTCATCTCACGAGAATATTATTCTCGAATGAAGCTCTTATCCGCGGAACTCCGATCGCAGAACTGGGAAGGCGCTCATTTTCTGGAGCCACGAGGCGGTATGTTCCTGTGGCTAACACTTTCCCAAGAGATCAACACGAAGGAATTACTTCCTCTAGCAGTAGAGAACGGTGTTGCTTTTGTTCCCGGTGAAGTGTTCTATTCATCACAGCCCCACAAGAATAAGATGCGTCTGAATTTCACCCATACGCCACCTAAGCTTGTACCCGTTGCTGTTCAGCGTCTGGAGAAGGCGTTGGTACAATGGCGGGAGAGTCAGGCCGGCATTCGTTCATAAGCATGACAAAACCCGGATTCTTCATCCTGTATGGGATTAGGAAGCCGGGTTATTTTTATTTCTCAGCCATGCTTAGCGTAATTTACTTCTTAGATACTTCTATGCTATCTTTATTGAGCCTAAAATATCCATTTTCAACGAAAGACATGATTCGACTGACACTTACCCCTGTTTGAAGGGATATATTTAATACCATCGTGTCGGGTGAAGTCTCTACGATACGCCTGATTCTCTGATACATCTCATCACAACTATTGCACATCCTCTTATTGTTTCGTTCATATAAATGTCCGCAGAACCCGCAAATCTGATAATTACCCATGTTATACATTTCCCTCTTTCTACATATCTTCTTGCCACGAGCATAAACACCTTCGGCGTCCTTATAAGGATGGTAAGCGTTGCGAGAAATATAAGGATAATGTATAAAATGAATCTTATACTTTCTTATATTTTAAAAAAGCGACGTGATCCGGTTTCCCGAGATACGCCGCCGCTTGTATGGTTGTTGTTGTTTATCATAACGTTGCAGTTAGGAAAGTTTGCCGTAAGCCGGGTTCTGTGCTCGTCGTGGTTCAATCGGGAACTACCCTCCCACCATAAGCGACAATCATCTATCTAGGCCGTACATTACTGCACAGCTCCAGCGACCAACCTAGACGCGCCTCAGGCTAAGGCTGCCTATTCCAATACAGGAATTTGCTGCGTCTCATTAGGTCTTGCTCCAGATGGGGTTTACCAGGAACGAAGTCACCAGCGTTCCTCGGGGTCTCTTACACCTCGGTTCCATCCTTGCCTGTGCCGCCCTAAGGCGGCCATCGGCGGTCCATTTCTGTGGCACTATCCTTCGACTCGCGCCGACTGGACGTTATCCAGCATCCTGCCTTATGGAGCCCGGACTTTCCTCCCGTGACGTCTACACGTCACCGGCGATTGTCTGTCAAACTTTCCGAACAACATTATATATTATACAGACATCGCATGTCTGGCACAAGCATTATTAAATGGAATTTTTATAGGAACTTAAATGGCTCCGTATTCACCTGCGAAGCATGTACAGCTGTATCATACCTATGCTCCACCAGTTTCCCAGTCATCCACGCTGCTACTTTCTCTTTCATGATCTTCTCCGCATTATGTCCTGGATCAATCAGAGTGATCCCAGCGAGCACGGCATCCTGTGCTGTATGATAATCAAGATCTCCTGTAACCAGCACATCTGCACCGCGGAAAATAGCACTGTTATAATACTTTCCACCCGAACCGCCGAGAACAGCGGCTTTACGAATCGGACGATCCAAATCACCCACAACACGTACATGGTCTACTTTCAGACCTTTTTTTACCGTCTCAACGAATTGCCCAAGTGTTGTAGGTTCTTTGAGCTTTCCAACCCGCCCAAGCCCTAAACTGCGGCCTTTAAGATCCATCGTGTACAAATCATAGGCAACCTCTTCATAAGGATGAGCCTTGAGCATAGCCTGTACCACTTTATTGCGGATACTGTGTGGCACGATCGTCTCAATACGGATCTCCTCAGCACGCTCCATCTTCCCTTTTTCCCCGATATAAGGATCTGTGCCTTCTCCCGGAATAAAAGTCCCGTATCCCTCAATATTGAAGCTGCAATGACTATAGTTGCCGATTGCCCCTGCTCCTGCATTCAAGATGGCATCTAAAACCTTCTGATGATGATCCTTTGGTACAAATACCACCAACTTAGACAATTGCTCTGAATGAATGTCTTTGATGGGTACTCCGTTCTCTATGCCCAGAGCTTCCGCCATCCAATCGTTCATTCCACCTTCGGTAACATCCAGATTAGTGTGACTGATGTATACCGCGATGTCATTTTTAATCAGTTTTTCATACATTCTACCCATTGGAGTGTCTGTTTGAATCCCTTGCAGCGGAAGGAAAATAATCGCATGGTGGGCAATGATTAGATTACAGCCGAGACTTATTGCCTCTTCAACGACTTCATCATTAACATCCAGTGCAACCAGCACATTGGTTATCTCTTTCTGTAAGGAACCTAGTTGAAGACCGACTTTGTCCCACTCTTCGGCTAAATGCTTCGGAGCCAGCTGCTCCATATATTGAATTACTGTTTGTCCTTTGGCAAGCATTGCAGCACCTCCGTAATCTCCTTGATCTGATCTCGAATTAATTTCCGTTTATTCTCCGCAGATTCGAGCTCTGAACGTGACAATGATGTCAAAATGCCTTCCAATTTCTGTATCTCCCCTTGCCACTTGGCAAAAAACACAGCATTCGGTGCTTGTAATAGAAATGGTCCCATCTGTAGCAAGGTATCCTGACCACGAACCATAGCGGAATCACCTAACGTTACCTCTCGATATACATGGGCATTCGTAATTCCGGCACTCGCATCCTCTGGTACAGCCGTTAATACTTCATATAACTTCCCATCTTCTTCGAGAATACTTTCAGCTATAAGAACCCAATTATTAGCTAGTAGCCAGCGACGCAAAATATCCTCGCCCACATTCGGCTGAAGGACCAGTGTTGTAACATCCTTAAGCTTACCTTGGCTCTGACCACGGTCTAAAATCGAGGCAATTAAAGCCCCTCCCATACCAGCGATCGTGATACAATTAACTTCACCAGGTTCCAGTACCTCAAGGCCATCCCCTCGCCGCACCGAGATCACCTTTCCTAATCCGGCCTCTGCAACGCCTTTACAAGCAGCATCAAAAGGACCTGGGTTTACCTCACCTGCTACTGCGAATATCGCCTTACCGCTTTCTACAGCAGCTACAGGAAGCAGCGCATGATCAGAACCGATGTCTGCCAACCTGCTTCCTTGCGGAATTTGCTTCAGCAATTGCTGAAGTCGATCTGATAATTTCACATTGTTCATGTTGCCACCCACGTTATCCATTTTTTTCGAAACAAGAACAGCAGGGCTAAGCCTACCGCAATTTTAAAAATTAGCATAAACGAAATCCACTGCGGGAAATTTTGTCTCAATAAAAGAGCATCGAGCTCAGGCATAACCCATAACGATACGCCCACTGCAAAAAATACATTAGCGGCGCCTTTTACTCTGTGATGTAAAAGCCAGCTTAGCCACACCATCATTACACATAATGGAAGCCATAAGAACTCAAGCTCTAGCATCGAGGCATCAGGCCGTCTTCCACCGAAGAATCCAGCATATAGTAATGCCCAAAAAGCATACCCGCAGTACTGCAGCAAGCCGATCCGGAGCACAAATCCCAGAATACACCATAACAAGCCGCAAGCTCCAATCAGAATCGGTCTCCAGAACTGAGGATCAAGATCATGCAAAGCAATCAGCCATAGCCCAAAACCAAGCGATAACACGCTACCCAGCCCCGCCAGAATAAGACTAATAACATGATTTCGGTTCTTGTAAACCGCTGAGTATCCATAACAAATAATTAATACGGATAGTGCTGTTGCAAGTTGCAAAGGCCAGGGAAAAACGCTAAAATAAAGACTAATCAAGAAAATCAAGGAAATAATTCCAAAACCAAACAGCCAAATTTTGATGTTTCCCTGCTGTAGATTCTTCAGCGAAATCGGATTTTTATCCTTCGCCGCAGCTTCATCATCATACAGATTGGTTAAGAAGTCGCAATATTGCTCTGGTAGCAATCTGTTCTTTCTCCAATACTGAATCTCTTTTATAATAATTTCGCGTTTTTCCAAATTCACTGGCTCATCCTTCTTTCCAGATACACAAGGTCAGCACTTTTAGGGTCGTAATTCAAATAAAAGAACCTCCTGCTACTGAGCAGCAGAAGGTCCAGTTCATGAAATACTATTCAAGGAAATCCTTAAGCCGTTTACTGCGGCTAGGGTGACGAAGCTTACGCAATGCTTTAGCTTCAATCTGGCGAATCCGTTCGCGGGTAACGCCGAACACTTTGCCCACTTCTTCAAGTGTTCTCGTCCGGCCATCATCTAGGCCAAAACGCAGACGAAGTACATTCTCTTCACGCTCCGTGAGCGTGTCCAGTACATCCTCCAGCTGTTCCTTCAGCAGTTCATAAGCTGCTGCATCCGCAGGAGCCAAGGCTTCCTGATCCTCAATGAAATCTCCCAGATGTGAATCGTCTTCTTCACCGATCGGTGTTTCGAGCGATACTGGTTCTTGGGCAATCTTCATGATTTCTCTAACTTTCTCAACCGTCAGCTCCATCTCAGCCGCAATTTCCTCTGGCGAAGGTTCACGTCCCAGTTCTTGCAGCAATTGACGAGAGACACGAATCAGCTTGTTGATCGTCTCAACCATGTGTACAGGAATACGAATCGTACGTGCCTGATCCGCAATCGCGCGGGTAATGGCCTGACGAATCCACCAAGTTGCATACGTACTAAATTTGAACCCTTTGTTATGGTCAAATTTCTCTACCGCTTTGATCAGACCCATATTACCTTCCTGAATCAAATCAAGGAACAGCATACCGCGTCCAACATAACGTTTAGCAATACTTACTACAAGACGTAGGTTCGCTTCAGCGAGACGACGTTTGGCTTCCTCGTCACCATTCTTAATACGCATAGCAAGCTCTACTTCATCGTCAGCCGACAACAGCGGAACGCGTCCAATTTCTTTTAGATACATACGAACAGGGTCATTAATCTTAATCCCTGGCGGCAGTGACAAATCATCATCAAAGCTGAACTCATCGCCCTCTTTGTCTTCATTGTCCTCATTTGGCCGGAGGCTGTTAACCTCCTCATCGTTCTCGTTTACAACTTCAATCCCCAAATCACTGAGTTGTTCATAGAACTCCTCCATTTGCTCGGGGTCTTGATCAAACGGCGATAATTTCTCCATAATATCTTTGTATAGCAATGATGATCTTTTCTTGCCTTGCTCAATAAGCTGATCCTTAACCTGATCCAAAGTAAATTCTGCTTCCAATTCAGTATGCTGATCGTTCGCCATAATTCGACTCCCTCCTCCCTAGGTACATCCTGTCAACATTTCATTGTCTCTCTAGGGCTATAATCTCACTTGCTATTTGTGCCGCACGCAAAAAGTCACCTGACTTTTCCGCCTGAATCATCTCTTCACGCTTCTGATCCATCTTGCGCTGCAGTGGGTATTTCCGTACTTCACGGATACAATCATCCAGCACCTGCATATTCCAGTCCGGAGGTGTATCCATCATGGAAATTGATGTTGCAGTTTTCTCTAGACGATCGTCCTGAAGCGATGATAGAAACCGACTAATGCCGGGTGGTTTGCCTTGCGCGTAATAGGCATATAGATAAGCGGCAATTGCCGCATGATCATCGATGTTGAAATCTTCTCCGAGGCGTTCGCCCACATACGTGGCGGCTTCCGGGTCCTGAATCATAAAGGACAGTAGACGCCGTTCCGCGACATGATAAGCGGGCAGCAAAGTTGGTGTCTGCACTTGCCCTTTTTTATGCCTACCATTATTCCACCTTTTGTCGTTATTATCCCCTTCAGGGATGTTTTTTTGCATCGATGCCCTAAGTAAATTACAATCCTGCTTCAAACTATCATATGAAAGTTCCAGCTCAGAAGCGATTTCCCTTAGGTAAACCTCTCTCTCAGTCGAGGAATGTAACGAAGCAATGACCTCCAAAGCTTCTTTGACGTAGGCAATTTTGCCATCTTCCTCTAGGAGTATATGGTTTTTTTTCAGATATATAAGCTTAAATTTTATGGATGAAACCGCTGAATCAATAACCTGATCCATAAACCTTTCTCCACCATGCTTGGAGATGAATTCATCTGGATCGAGTCCGCTTGGCAGTAAGGCAACTTTCACACGCAGGCCACTGCCTTCAAGCATTGGAATAGACTTTATAGCAGCTGCTTGTCCTGCCCGGTCACCGTCATAAGACAGTACAATTTCATCCGCCAGGCTCTTCATCAGTGCTACATGACTTTCAGTTAAAGAAGTTCCCATTGTTGCTACGCCGTTATGCACACCTGCTTCCCAGGCCGAAATGACATCTCCGTATCCTTCAAAGAGGACGATTTGCCGCGTTTTGCGGATGGATGCTTTGGACTGGTGCAAATTGTATAAAATCCGGCTTTTGTTAAACAGTCTACTCTCTGGAGAATTTAAATACTTAGGTTGTCCTTCTCCATGAATTCTTCCGGCAAACGCAATCACCTTGCCGGTGCGGTTCGCAATCGGAAAAATTATCCGACCACGGAAACGGTCTATATAGCCTTTACCCTCACCCCGGGCAGACAAGAGTCCGCCTTTCTCCATCTCAGCAAGGTCAAAATTCCGTTTCTCCAAAAATTGTAGCAAAGTATCCCAGCGGTCCGGAGCATATCCGATCTGAAACTGGTCAATCATTTTATCGCTGAAGTTCCGGGCTCTTAAATACTCCATTGCGGCTTTGCCGTGTTCCGTATTCTTCAGCAAGTAATGATAAAACTTTGCAGACCATTCATAAGCTTGAATCAACCGATCGCGTTCCGGATCAGGAGGAGACATTAGGCCTCCCTTACCTTCAGGAACGGGAATATCACTTTCTTCAGCCATTATTTTGACGGCTTCGGGGAAGGTTAATCCTTCGATTTCCATCCTAAATTTGATGGCATTTCCACCCATGCCGCAGCCAAAGCAATGAAACACTCCCCGGTCGGGGGTAACTGTAAAGGAAGGGGTTTTCTCCGAATGGAACGGGCAGAGGCCCCATAAATATTTCCCCTGCTTGGACAAATGGACAACCTTACCGACTGTATCGACAATATCATGACGTGCAAGCACGCTTTCGATAACTTCTTCCGGAATATTCCCGTGTCCGCTAGCCACTTCAACCACCTTCAATTCTTAACAAATAAATATAATTCGCTATTGCTCTACATTCTCCTGCAAAAGTATTAAAAGTTTTGTCATTTTATGTTGAAAATATATTTTTTCTTCTGCCGTTATAGGTTTTGGACCCTTCGAGTATTGTCCCCGTCTTCGTTCCACGGCCCTGGCATGCCTGCCTTCCAACATAAAATCCATTTTGGAATCATCATATTCCTGACCACGAAAAGAAAGCACACTGCAACGTTTTCCGAGCGCAAGTGCCGCGAGACCATAGTCTTGAGTCAACACCACATCTCCAGCAGAAATATGATTGGCAATATATAGATCGGCACTTTGATCTCCCCGGTCCACCTGCACAACCGTAACACCTTCTTCAGCTTTCAGTGCATGGTCATAAGAAGATACCATCAGTACCGGCACGCCAAAAGCGCGGCCTACTTCAGCAATCTCTTTTTTGACCGGACAAGCATCCCCATCCACGACTATAGTTCTAGACCGGGACTTCTTCTCCATGATCATCACCAATTTCCCGTGTAATATATATACGCCCTTACCGCAAGAAATCCTTCTTTCTATGCATAAATACGGAACGGATGTCAAATGACGCATTGGCACCGTTCCGTATATTTATACCCCAAACCAACATTCTATACCATAAGACACAAACTTTTCTTATAGATGTTGTTCGAAAAGCTGATCTTTGATCAAATGTCGAATCTTGAAATTCAGCCGGGAACTCCGGTGCTCAGCCGTTTACCAAACCAGCTTGCCAAAATCAGCAAACGCCTTGGAGTCAGCATCAATCCCAGCAAGCAAAGCTAAACGGTTAGCACGTATCTGCTCATCCTCTGCCATAACCATAACAGAATCGAAAAATGCTGTAACAGCATCTTTTAGACCCGAGAGAATTCGGAGTGCTTCTTCGGCATTGTTCGCAGACATCGCTTCAAGATACGGTGTGTGTAACTCCTGCCATGTATTATACAGCTCTAGCTCAGCATCTTCTTTAAGTAAAGAAGGATCAATCCCTTCGCTGGTTGCTTTAGCTGCCAGATTACTAACCCGAGTAAGTGAATCCACGGTGATTTTGAAGTCTGCTTGGTCTAACACAGCACCCATAAGCGCACGGCTTCTACCTACAACATCTACCACGTCGTCAAAGCCAGCTGCTGTAACAGCATCCACAACATCATAGCGTACATTGTCGGATAAAAGTCGTTTAACACGCAGACTGAAGAACTCGTACAGGTTTATACGTAGTTCATCGTCAGAATGTTTCGAATTCCCTGAATTTTTATGAATTTCAATCGCAGCTTCAAAAATTTCGCGTAGCGTAATCGGCAATTTATGCTCAAGCACGATTTGAACAATCCCTGCAGCCTGTCGACGCAGTGCGTAAGGATCCTGAGAACCTGTAGGGATGATACCGATGGAGAAGCAGCCTACAATTGTATCAATCTTATCTGCAATGCTGACAACCGATCCAGCATCCGTCGAAGGTACTGCATCTCCTGCGAACCGTGGCTGATAATGTTCGAAGATTGCTCTTGCCACAGTTTCAGGTTCTCCTGCTTTGCGTGCATAATCTTCGCCCATGGTGCCTTGGAGTTCTGGGAATTCATAAACCATTTGAGTGACAAGGTCGAATTTACAAATATCAGCAGTCCGACTTACTTCAGAAAGGGCCCTATCAGACAATCCCAATGTTACAGCAAGACGATCGGAGATTTGGCGAATACGACGCACTTTATCTCCAACACTGCCAAGTTCTTCATGGTAGACGATATTCTCTAGTTTGGCTAGTGCATCATCAATCTTCATCTTTTGATCTTCTTGATAGAAGAATTTGGCATCTGATAGACGAGCACGGAGTACCTTCTCATTTCCCTTAGCAATTACATCCAAAGATACTGCATTTCCGTTACGCACCGTTACGAAGAAAGGCAGAAGCTTGCCTGCTGCATCAAAAACTGGGAAATAGCGCTGATGCTCACGCATCGAAGTAATCAGCACATCTTGCGGAATGTTCAAGAACGATGGGTCAAAGGTTCCAAATAGCACGGTTGGTGTTTCAACTAGAAACAATACTTCCTCCAAAAGATCCTCTTTGATCGCAATCGTCCAGCTTTTTTCTTCAGCCAATTCATTGATTTGTTTCAGGATCAGCTCTTCCCGTTCCTTCACATCTACAAGCACATGCTGCGCACGCAAGCTCTCCACATATTGTGCAGGCTCCGAAATTACAGTCTCTGTTCCCAGAAAACGATGTCCACGGCTCACATTCCCTGCTTTTACATCTGTAATTTCCAAATCAATAATATCTTTGCCGAAAAGAGCAACTAACCAGCGGATCGGACGCACGAATTTAAAATCGTAAGCTCCCCAACGCATGTTTTTCGGAAAAGTCATCGCATTTACTATCCCTAAAAGTCCTTCTGAGAGCAACGAAGCTGTCTCTACCCCAGCACTATTTCTAGTAGCATAAATATACTCTACTCCTGCTAGCTCTTTGAACGTAAATTGCTCTGGGGATACACCTTGACTCCGGGCAAACCCTAATGCAGCTTTGCTCCAGTCTCCGTTTGCATCCAGTGCGATCTTGCGTGACGGCCCTTTGACCTCTTCGCTAATATCCGCTTGCTTCTCAGCCGCATCCTTAACAAAAACAGCGAGACGACGTGGCGTTGCATAAGCAGTAACTCCAGCATGGGTAATCCGTGCAGAATCCAACCACTTGGACGTTCTATCTTGCAGCTGTTCCATCGCAGCGCGGATAAACCGTGCAGGAATTTCCTCCAGACCGATCTCAAACAGGATATCTTTAGACACGGTCAGCACCTTCTTTCTTCAGCAGCGGGAAGCCAAGCTTCTCGCGTTCCTCAAGATATGTTGCCGCTACAGAGCGGGCAAGATTACGCACACGGGTAATAAATCCAGTCCGTTCTGTAACACTGATGGCTCCACGTGCATCCAGCAGATTAAAGCTATGTGAACATTTCAACACGTAATCGTAGGCTGGGAACACAAGATTTTTTTCCATCGCTCTACGCGCTTCTTCTTCGTACATGTTGAACAGTGAAAATAGCATTTTTACATCAGATACTTCAAAGGTGTAAGTAGAATGCTCGAATTCCGGCTGATGAAAAACATCACCATAAGTCATGCCGCTAACCCATTCAAGATCGAATACATTTTCTTTATCTTGAATGTAGGAGGCTAACCGCTCCATACCGTAAGTAATTTCTACAGCAACTGGATTGGCTTCAATCCCACCGACCTGTTGGAAGTAAGTAAACTGAGTGATTTCCATACCATCCAGCCATACTTCCCATCCTAGACCTGCACAACCGAGTGAAGGGTTCTCCCAGTTATCCTCGACAAAACGGATATCATGCAAGAGCGGATCAATACCGAGTGCCTTTAAGCTATCCAAGTAAATCTCTTGAATGTTATCAGGCGATGGTTTGATAATGACTTGAAATTGATGATGCTGATACAGACGGTTCGGATTCTCGCCATAACGACCATCGGATGGGCGACGTGAAGGCTCTACGTACGCAACTCTCCATGGTTCAGGACCTAGTGAGCGTAAAAAAGTCATAGGGTTCATCGTGCCGGCGCCTTTTTCTGTGTCATAAGGCTGTACGATAATACAGTTCTGTTCAGCCCAGAACTGCTGCAGCGTCAAAATCATCTGCTGAAAGTTCATAATACCGTCTCCTTCGCTTTACAAGTTTTTAACTCCATTTGCTTAAAACTTCTTACCATGGAGGCGGCACTTTTCGCTCCTGACAGCAACAAAAAACCCCCGCCCCCATGCCTGATTAACAGACATAGGGACGAGAGTTTAACTTATTCTCCCGCGGTTCCACCCTACTTGATTTCATACCTTGCTTCAGCGATATTACGGCTAAAGACAAGAACGAAATCCACTTTCATTCGCCATATCCGTACTCCCGGGTGCCATGTTCATGAACGTTGTCCCGCCAGGCTCTCACTACCCCCAGCTCGCTGAATCGCAACAATGTCGCTCACTACTTTCCCGATCAATGCACGCTCTCCCGAAATGGAGCAAAACGGCGATCAGATAATCTTATAAAGAAACTGTTCCTATAGTAACGGAAAAATCAGATTTCGTCAAATCTTGTACTTGTCGAGCTGGTCCAGGAAATTCTGTGATTTCAGCTTTAATCCAAGCTGCATATCCATAAAGGCTCGCATAATTTTTTTCAATTCATCTCGGCTGCTTTCTTTGACATCCACATTCCCTAATCTAGTTAGATCAAGTCTGGCGAATAAGCGTAGCAACTTCAACGCACGAGCGGAGACCTCCATTGCTGGAGGATCATTATGTTTACAGCTGCGGCAGAGTGCTCCACCAAGGCGAGGGCTTATCAGCAATTGTTCATCAGGCTTTTCAGCTCCACATATCACACAGGTGTCGAACTCTGGACCATAACCGGCTGCTTGCAAAATCTTCATTTCATAAACATTTATGATAACTCCAGGTTCCTTATCTTCTTCTAGTGCGTTCAAGCAGGCCGTAAGCTGGCGAAACCAGAAGCTTCCCGTCTCCTCATCATGCAGGACTTTATCAAGCAGTTCACAAGCGTAAGATGCATAAGCAGCTTTGATCAAATCCTCACGTAGAGGGTGGTGAGACTTCGTGATTTCGCCGGAATTCAGCGTCCCAAGTCCTCCGTTATTTCTAAAAAAAACAAATTCACCGACGGTGAACAATTGGATCAGTGCAGCATGGCGGCTTTTGACCTTCTTTGCGCCACGCACCAGAACTCCTACTTTTCCCGCGTTCTCGGTGCAAAGCGTAATGATTGCGTTCCCCTCGCCGTAGTCCATGCTGCGGATGACGATCCCTTCCACCCTGTGTAGCATGCCTCTTCCCCCAACCATTCGGCAAGCAACCAGTCCTTATTGCGCTTCTTCATCACAGACCTTCTCTTCTTCCACTAGCTGTAATCCACTGTCTTCAAGTGGATAGCCAGCTTCCTTGTATAGCAGGTAAGCATCGACGTCTCCTGTCATTGCAAAATACTTCCACGAAAAGTTTCGCATTCGTATTCATCCTTTCTTGGGAAAGACGATGTCTCTTCAAGAATTAGGATGTGCGATGAGCCAGGTTCTATCCTTGCAATTCCTGCCAAACGAGGAAGAACGGATATAGATCTTAAAGGTCTTTATGGAAGCCCAAATCCCGCAAAACGCGATCCTGATTGCGCCAGTCTTTTTTCACTTTTACCCATAGCTCCAGAAAAATCTTCGAACCCAAAAGGTTCTCAATATCTGTCCGAGCACGTCTTCCAACCTCTTTCAGCAGCGCACCTTGCTTACCGATAATAATCCCCTTCTGAGAATCACGTTCAACAAAAATAACGGCAGACACATGGACCACACCATTCGGCTCAACCCTCATATCTTCGATGGCCACGGCAATGGAATGCGGTACTTCTTCGCGCGTCAAATGCAGAATCTTCTCACGGATTAGCTCTGCGCACACAAATTGCTCAGGGTGATCCGTAATTTGATCTTCTGGGTAGTACTGCGGACCTTCCGGCAAGTACTTAGCGACTTGCTCTAACAGCGTGTTAACATTGCTTCCCATCTTAGCAGAAATTGGAATGATTTCAGCAAAGTTATGCAGCTTGTTATACTGAGCCATAAGTGGGAGCAAGGCTTCCGGCTCTATTTTATCGATCTTGTTGAGTACAAGAATAACTGGCGTCTTAAGTCCGTTTAATTGCTCAGCAATGTATCGGTCTCCACCGCCCAAACCATCTGCAGCATCCACAAGGAACAGCACAGCCTCAACTTCACCCAGCGTGCTCATTGCAGTTTGGTTCATGTAGTCGCCTAGCTTGGACTGTCTTTTATGAATACCTGGTGTGTCCAGGAACACGATTTGCGAATTATTCGTTGTATAGACCCCATGGATTTTGTTTCTAGTGGTCTGTGGCTTATCCGACATGATTGCAATCTTCTGTCCAATAACCTGGTTCATGAGTGTCGATTTGCCTACGTTCGGTCTGCCGATAATTGCGACAAAGCCTGATTTGAATTTCATATTATCTTCCTTCCATACTTTCCTTCTAGTTCAATCTTTTTCAATCATTCAATCTTTTTTTAAAGCTTTTCGATCCCCCTAAATCCCCCTTAGCCAAGGGGGACCCCAAGGGCCCCGGCCCTCTGGACACCCGGAAATAGGCGTATCTGCAACGTTCGGCGGGATTAGAGGGACGGTTGTGCATGAGCGCTTTCGTCCCCTATCGGGGACACGCTTCACTGTCGCTTATTCACACGGCTCGCTTGAAGCTCGCCGTGGTAAGCAAAACTACTGAAATGAGCGACTATAGGCAGGTTTACAATTTACATTGTGCTAGGAATCGCTGGCGGCTACGCCGCATCGCTTATAGATGTTACTCCTATAACACATAGTTTGCACCAGTTTAACCTAACTTGGAAGTGCTGGAACACTTTTAAGTGTATTTTGTACAACAAATTTGAGTTTGAGTTATGTTTTTGGCGTTTTAGTTGCATTCTGTGCAATTAAATACTGTCCAACAAGCCAAATTCGAATAAAAGCATAGATTTAGTTGTACATTCTGCAATTAAATTAAACTTAGTGCACAATTGTGGCAGTTCAATTGTACAAAATGCAACTAAATTAGCTTAATCCGCAATAACATGTTCCAATTTATTCCGGAGCTTGTCCTTGCTTCAGATCGACAGGACCAAAAGCGCCGGGAAGCAATTCTCCCACCGTGGTCTCAACAATATCGCCTTTCATGTTTCCAAGGATAACCTTCATGTCTGGTGAACACAACTCAATCAGAACTTGGCGGCATACACCACAAGGAGATACGGGGCCATCGGAATCGGCAACAACGGCAATTGCCTTGAAAGAACCGATAGCATGACCGTCGGCGATGGCACGGAATAAAGCGGTTCGCTCCGCACAGTTGGTTGGGCCGAAAGCAGCATTTTCTACATTACATCCGTGATGAATATGACCATCCTGATCAAGGAGGGCGGCTCCAACTCCGAATCGGGAGTAAGGAATATATGCCTTAGCACGTGCTTTAATCGCTTCTTGCATAAGAAGAGTGGAATCCATATTGGGGTCCTCCTAAAGTTTTGTTTAGCGTTACATCATGGAATTACTTCATACAAAACTCACTTCGAGAGCATCCACTTAGTTTTGTTAGCGTCTCAACCTGGAATTACTTCGTACAAAACTCGCTTCCTAAACATCCAGTAACCAAAGAGGCGGAATCGCAAAACGCGGGTCCGCCTCTCCCCTAAATTGAATTGTAACCTGATTATGACATAAGTCCGCTAATCCAGTCCATCACCGGGTGGTAAAAAACATAGACCCCGACTAAGACAGCAAACACCGCCGTAAGAAGCACAGCTCCTGCGGCGGTATCTTTTGCTCTCTTAGCCAGCGGATGAATCTCCGGCGAGATCAGGTCTACCGTCGCCTCGATTGCCGTATTGAGCAGCTCGGCAGTTAAGACAAGCGTAATGGAGAAGAGCAGCAGCATCCAACTGGCCAGAGGAAGTCTGAACACGGCAGCGGCAACAAGTACAACCACAGCCAAACAGCAATGCACCTTCATGTTAAGCTCCGATTTGAATGCCGACACGATGCCTTGCGATGCAAACCGAAAAGAGTGCCAGAACTTCTTGTGTCCTACCGCCGTGTTCTTCACCATTAGCGAGTCAACCCAACCTGAGCTAGTACCTTCTCTTGTTTAGACATCATCTCTGCCTCTGAAGCTTCATCCTGATGATCATATCCTAACAAATGCAGAAATCCGTGCACAAAGAGGAAACCAAGCTCACGCTCCAGCGAATGACCATATTCCTGCGCTTGCTCCTGAGCACGAGTTACGGAAATGATGATATCTCCCAGTACATCCGGAACATCTTCCAGCGCTTCGCCCTCTTCTACTTCGTATATAATGTCCAGCTCGTCCTCTCCGCTTTCATTCATCGCAAAAGAAAGTACGTCCGTCGGACGGTCAATTCCCCGGTACTCCAAGTTCAACTCATGAATACGAGTGTTATCGACAAAAGTAAGCGCAACCTCCCCCTGATCGATCCCTTCCGCTTCACCTGCTTTTTTCAAAATACTCTCCAGCAGTGCAATGAGATCGTCCTTTATCTCGTATTCTTCTTGCTCGTTATCCCAAACGATCTCTAAACTCATGGGTTAGCTGCCCCTTCCTCTTTTTTCGGCTTACGCACATCTTCTGGGTATTCGATCCGTGAATGAAAAATCCCCATGACCGTTTCTTTCAGCGTCCGTGCAATAATGTCCAATTCTTTAATCGTTAAATCACATTCGTCAAACTGATGATCATCCAGTCGACTTTTAATAATTTTCTCAATCATCGTTTCCACCTGAAGGACGGTTGGTTTGCGTAAGGATCGCACCGCAGCTTCAACACTGTCGGCGATTCCTACAACAGCCGATTCCTTCGACTGAGCTTTCGGGCCAGGATAACGGAAATCTTCCTCGGTAAAATCAGGCTCAACACCTTTTTCTTCCGCCAGCTTCAGAGCCTTATGGTAAAAATAATGCAGGAACGTAGTGCCATGATGCTGCTCAGCAATATCACGAATCGGTTTGGGCAGCTTATATTCCCGTTGCATTTCCACCCCATCGCGGGCGTGAGCTACAATGATAGATTTACTAAGCTTCGGTTCAATAGAGTCATGCGGGTTTTCCATATTATTCTGATTCTCAATAAAATAAAACGGACGTTTTGTTTTGCCTATATCATGATAATACGACCCCACACGGCACAATAGGCCATCTGCTCCAATCGCTTCTGCGGCCGCTTCTGACAGGTTACCTACCATGACGCTATGGTGATAGGTTCCTGGTGTTTCCGTAAGAAGCTTGCGCAATAAGGGATGGTTCGGATTAGACAACTCTACCAGCTTCAGGGCAGATAGAATACCAAAGGTAGCTTCAAAGAAAGGCATCAGACCAATCACAAGCACTGCGGTCAAAAGTCCGCTCGCAAAAGCAAAACCAACGGCATACAGCGTGCTTACATCTTTCCATTCACCACCAGCTAAGAGGGTCAGCATAAAGACGGTCACACAGCCAAAAAGGGATACCATAATCCCGCCTTTTAATAATGTGGAACGCTGGCCTGCACGATGAGTGGCAAAAATAGCTACATAACAAACAACAATTGAAAAGAAGCCAAAGGTAAAATCAAACACCGAATTCTGCTGAACATTCAAAATGATACTGGCAAGTATACTGATCAGGATAGAACAGAAATATGCTAATGTCATATCCAGAAGCATGGTAATCAGCATAGCACCAATGGCTACTGGAGCCAGATACCCGAGATAGGAATGGACATCCGTCTGCAAAATTGCGGTCAACCGCATGGAAATGATCGTAATAACAAACACAAGCACCAGCATTAATAACTGGGAATTGTTATACTTGAAGCCCGCGGTTCCACCCGAGTAACGGATAAACACCATCAGACCCGCAGATAGCATGGTAGAAAGTAATAGTAATCCAACTTGAGGCCAATAGTTGACCTCATTACTTAGCAGGCCATTCTCATCCAAAAGGGCGTAGAGCTCAGGGGTGATTTTTTGACCTTTAGCGACGAGGACGTCGCCTTGCTCAATAAACACATCAGGTGTGTTCTCACGAGCCTGCACCTTTGCTTCCTTCGTTGCATCTTCGTCATAGAACTTATTGCTAGTAATAACAAGCCGGACTAACTCCTGCACAACCTCACGCGCCGTGCGCTGACTCAGAGAGCTGATACTGACCTGCTCCGCCACTTTGGCGCGCGCAGTCTGGGCATCCGTGATTTGATCGTTCATCAGCCTAGTCACAATATCACGAGCGACAGGCTTCATTTCGATAATGTCCTGAGAGGTCAGTCGCGGAATCTTAATGTAAGTTTCATCTGGAATGACATAGGTCTGCTCTTTTATGACAGATTGCATTTCCTCCAAAAGATGATCGGAATAAGTGCCTCCACCCCGATTGGAGGCTATGAAATTCAAAATAAAATCATTGGCTCTCTGCGGGATCTCATCACGATAAATCTCAGTCTTATCGCTTTGTGAAATCAAATCATCCTGATTCAGGCGATCAATCCGGTCCAGCAGCGATGTCACAAGATTATCAGCCCTCATCGGGATAATTTTATACTTAGGAGATACACCTTCGGCCGCTTCTTCCGCCGCCTTTAGTGTTGCCTTCTTGTCCAAAATTTGCTTGGGCGCTGTAATCTCCTTCGCGCTTAGCGTATTCTCTTTAATATCGTACCGCTTAGGCAGTAGATCGGGCGACAGACTAAAGTAGAACACAAGTCCGAGTAACAGGAAAAGAGCATAGCGTGTCGCCGCGCTATACTTCCATCCGTTGTTCGTATATACAAATCCGCTTAATTTAGATGGTTGCTTTGAAGCCATGAAGACAATCCCCTTTATTGGAGGTTTTCGGCAGAGCGGTCATAGGCAACGATAATTTTCTGCACCAGGGAATGCCGTACTACATCCTGCTCCGCAAAATAAACAAAACCGAGTTCTTCTATGCCGGATAAAATCGCTTTAGCCTCAATTAAACCGGATTTCTTGCCGCGAGGCAGGTCAATCTGGGTAACGTCACCCGTAATCACCATTTTGGACCCGAAGCCGAGTCGAGTCAAAAACATTTTCATTTGCTCAGGCGTTGTATTCTGGGCTTCATCCAAAATAATAAATGAATCATCCAACGTACGACCACGCATATAAGCGAGCGGAGCAATTTCAATTAATCCCCGTTCAAGCGCCTTAGCCACCTGATCTGGCCCCATAACGTCGTATAAGGCATCATATAACGGACGGAGGTATGGATCTACCTTTTCTTGCAAATCCCCTGGGAGGAACCCTAGACTCTCTCCTGCTTCTACTGCTGGGCGCGTAAGAATGATACGCTTAACAGAACCTTCTTTTAGTGCCGTAACTGCAAGCACTACCGCCAGGTAGGTCTTACCCGTTCCTGCAGGACCGATTCCGAATACAATATCACGCTTCTTGATCGTTGTCACATAATGTTTCTGGCCAATCGTTTTGACACGGATAGGCTTTCCACGAAAAGTTGTTGTAATTTCTCCCTTGAACAAATCGAGCAATTGATCGACTCGAAAGTCTTTCGCCAGCTCCACAGCGTACTGCACATCACGTTCAGTAAGTATGTAACCGCTCCGAATGAGGGACAGCAACACATTAAACAATTGTCCCAGCATGTCTACTTCCCGCTCCGCACCACGTATCGTTAACTCTGCTTCACGGGAATCAATAATAGCAGGAATTTCACTCTCGATGATTTTTAGGAATCCATCTTGCGGGCCGAACAACGATTGCGCTTCTCCCGCATTTTGCAAAGTAATACGAATGCTTGCAGTCTGTTCTGACAAGTAGCCTCATTCTCCTCAATTGTTTACTATTGGCAGTTCTTCGGAAATTTTCTCTTCTACTTCAAAGATCACTTTCATATAAACTTTACCATTCTCTTTCTTCTCATGCAAAACTTTTTGACTTTTGATGACGCTATCAACGCCATAACGCGCCAAAATATCATTCTTCGCTCGCTCTATTCCCTTTTCAAATCCAGCCTCTGGAGTTAATGTCTCACTTGTTTCACTAATCTCCATTTCTTTCTCAGTCATTAGGCCCAGCGGCAGCTTAAAGGACCGCCAGGATAGCGGATCGTGCTCAATAAGCGTTCGTGATTTCTCAAAAGGAGAATCGCCATAACCCCATAGCTGGATAGCCCATTTGCCAAGCACCAGATAGGTTCGATCCTTACGATCCCCTGTATATGAACTATTTGTTGTTGTAAGAGGCACCTCTATATTGTATTCATGCCACACTAGACCCTTAACTTCACCTTTAGCCACCACGTACTGTACATTCTCTTCGTCGCCTAAAGCACCCGAAATCAGGATATCCCCTTTTTTGACCCGTGAGTTACGCGCTACAACCGGTCTGCCCTGCTCCGCATATATTTCAGTTACCACCGCATCTGTTCTGCTAATCAAATGCCGCTGGCTAAGAAGAGGTTTAATATCCGGCTGTTTAGATTCTACCACCTGAATTTTAATGCTCGTCCCCGTCCGCTGCACCCCTATCCATGAAACGCCGGGTAATTGGGCTAGGAGCCCCTTAGAGAGCTTGTCCGGCTCATCCAGACGCCATATCCATTGAAAAGGATACACCCCCTCCTGACGAGCAGCTGCCAATATATCCTCAGAAGCAATTTTTTCATTCCCCTCGACTCTAATGCTCCATACCATCGTGGATAACATAAAGAGCATAATCCCGAATACCAATATTCCCATGCCAAAAAATTTACGTTTCCAAAGCCGCGCCATCAAAAAAGGCAGTCCGCTTCTTCCTGTAACGTGCATCCGACAGCCTGTCTTCTTTAAAATCGGACGGAGGACATAAAAATCATTCAGAAGCAGCTTAAGGGAAGCGCCGCCCTCAGCGGGCCTCACATCCCAAATCACTATACCTGCTTCAGAAATGACATTAATGAATCTCTCCACCTGAGGCCCCGTCACATGCAGTGTAACGGATCCCCGCAGTGATGAAAGAGGTGGTTCCTTCATGATTTCCCCTCGCTTTCTTTATATCTGATCTCTCCGATAATGCCTTCTACCGCCAGCTCCTGGCCAAGAATATTGCGAATGACAAGATCCTCGCCCGTGATTTCAAGCGATCCATTAGCTAACGCGAGCTTAAGCTGGCCTGATGAAAAATGCAGCACGCCGCGATGATTCTCGATATACAGTTCTTTATTGCCGATCAGGGTGATCCGGGGCATTTCCTGTAGTAAGTCCTGTGGTAAATCGAGCACCCCGTTTGTCCATCCCCGCAGCCTGCGGCCAATACGGGTCATAAGTAGACGTTCCCCCTTCCTGCCTTCTGTACACCTTATGCGGCAACACTTTTGTTTATGAGAAGAAGTAATAAAGGAGCAGCATTCAGGTATAAAAAACATAAAAAAAGCCTCAGCTTTCCTATCGTTAAGATAAGAAAACTAAGGCTTAAAATTGTTACTTTGACCGAAAATTACGATCTTCGGGTGGAATGCGGCTGGCGCGCGCGCGGAGGTCCTAGAATCTCCGCCCAAACCACACCATTGCGCAGCTCACCCCTATTCGCTGTTCTATTTGACTCGACAGCTGTGTCAGAGGATGTGCTCTTCGTCTTCTCCGATTTAGAATCTGCTCCCGCGATTCCATCAAAAGCAGCTTGAATACGCCGCACCTCTTCTTGCATTTTTTGCGTGCGCAATTCAACTCCGTCATCAGCGTGCTCCAAAGACATACCTTCTCCAGTAGAATAATCTGGTGTCGGGATGTACGCAGGCTCTGGAAAGGCAGGTGATGCATCATACTCGCGGGAGGATGTAGTCACAGGAGTTGGAAACCCACTCCTAGACTGTTCAGGGTGGTCTCCGCTCCCATCCACATCCTTATTACGACGTAAAGGATTCTCATCTCCTCCACCAAAAGTGGGCATTCCTCCACGTGTAGCACCTTTAGGTTTGTTCTTCGCAGCCTTGTTCACATTGGATACAATCGCGAAGATAATTACCGCAACGATATAGATCCAGCTCATGGAGATTCACATCCCCTTTTATTTATTATTGTTAGGACGGTTATTGTCGTCCTGATCATTCATTTTGCCGAGGGAGCCTCGCATTTGTGTATCCGCCTCGATATTTTTGATGTTCATGTAGTCCATCACACCGATTTGACCATTTCTGAGCGCCTCTGCCATCGCCATAGGCACCTGAGATTCAGCTTCCACAACAAGCGCCTTCATTTCAACAACGCGTGCCTTCATCTCTTGCTCATGAGCGACAGCCATTGCTCTGCGTTCTTCAGCCTTAGCTTGTGCAATACGTTTATCCGCTTCTGCTTGTTCGGTTTGAAGATAAGCACCGATGTTCTTACCTACATCGATATCCGCAATATCAATGGAGAGGATCTCAAAAGCCGTACCGGAATCCAAACCTTTGGCCAAAACTGTACGTGAGATCGAATCTGGATTCTCCAAAACATCTTTATGCGAATCACTCGAACCTACCGTAGTTACAATCCCTTCACCGACCCGGGCAATAATCGTTTCTTCACCTGCACCACCAACGAGACGGTCAATATTAGCACGAACAGTAACCCTTGCTTTTACTTTAACCTCAATACCATTCTTAGCTACAGCCGCTACAATAGGTGTTTCGATCACACGTGGATTTACACTCATCTGAACGGCCAGAAGTACGTCACGTCCTGCGAGGTCAATTGCTGCTGCGCGAGTGAATTCCAAAGGAATGTCTGCACGCTGAGCGGCAATCAGGGCATTAACCACCCGGTCTACATTACCACCAGCGAGATAGTGACTCTCCAGTTGATTAATGTTAAGTCCAAGACCAGCTTTTGTCGCTTTAATCATAGGATTAACAATCCGACTTGGTGTTACACGACGCAGTCTCATCGCTACTAACGTAATAATACTAATTCTAACCCCTGACGCCAATGCAGAAATCCAGAGCATGACCGGGAAAAAGCTTAAAAAGACACTCAACAAAATGACTACGACTACCGCAATCAACAAAAAAGTAATTAAAGATGCTTCCATAACTTTACAACCTCCAGTAAATTATTGTGGAGCTACTATTCGCCATACCTTTTATCTTTTACCTTATTCCTTAATTTCCTTCACCACAATCCGTCCGCCCTCAACTTTTACAACAGAGACCGGTGCATTAACGCTAATAAAGCTGCCTTCAGTAACGACATCTACCCGCTCGCCGCCAATCATAGCCGTTCCGGATGGACGAAGTGGTGTAATACTGTTTCCTATAGCTCCAACTAAGCTTAACTTCTCTTCAACAGGTACAAATCCCTGATCTTTGGAGAGCGTATCCTTCAAAATAAACCTATTCCAAATTCCACGTTCTTTAAATGCGACAGCCACAATCACAATGACTACTGTTGCAGCCGCGAATGCGATACCGAGACTAAACAATGCATGTGTGAAGCTGTATGCTGCGCGTACGACACCTGCCACAAGGCTGACGGAACCTAGTATCCCCAATATCCCAAAGCTCGGCACGAACAGCTCCAGCACAAGCATGACAAGTCCGATGATGAACAAAAGCCAAGTCTCTGATCCGGCAAACCCTGCTACAGAATTTCCGAAAAAATATAAAACGAAGGCTAATGTCCCAATAATCCCAGGTGCACCGAAGCCCGGAACGATCAACTCAATCACAATGCCTGTAATCCCGATGAATAGCAGAATCGTCATAATAATCGGATTTGTCAGAAATTGCGACATTTTCTCGGCACCCGTATGCTCCACACGAAAAATATCATCTGTAGTATAACCTAACCAAGTAATTGCCTCTTCTGGAGTGGTTGTAATTTGATCAGCATAACCAGCTTTTAATGCTTCGTCACTAGACAAGGCAATAATTTCGCCCTGCGCTTTAGATACGCCTAGATCTGGCTTATCCACAACCAAATTACTATCGACCATTCCCGCAGCAATATCAGGATCACGCTCATTTAAAGCAGCGGCTCCAATCATTTTTGATTTCCAGTAGGACACCATCTTCGCGTCTTCTACTTTCTGGCCGCCACTATCTACTAGAGATGCAGAACCGATCATGCTGCCCGGCTTCATGATGATTGCACCTGCGTTAAGTGCTATGTAACTGCCTGCGGAAGCGGCATCACCTTTAATAAAAGCTGCGGTAGGTATGTCACTATCTCTTACCATCGTCCCAATCTGTTCTGCTGAACTCACCAGTCCCCCCGGTGTATCCACCTCCAGTACAATTAGAACCGCTCCATAATTAGCAGCTTCTGCGAACCCTCTTTCCAAAAAGCTTTGCAGACCTCTTTCAATTTTTTGATCAACCGGAATAATAAACACCGGGCCTTTCTTCATCTCACCATTCGCAGCCTTTGGTGCTTTTGGCACGGTTACATCAGCGCTTACATTCGGGATAAACGGCGTTAAGAGCAGTAGCAGTAAAACAACCGGAATGCTGGATAACATAATTTTCCGTAATCTTTTCAATGTTTTTACCTCCCTTCTTCAATTTGACCCGGGACACATACACTTTATTACGTTGTAAGCGTAATTACGTTTCAAAACAAAGAAAAGCACCCCTTTTGCAAGGGGTGCTGGCGCTATATTATTGCAGAAATTGCTGAACCGCTTGGTTCACGAGTTTACCATCGGCGCGACCTTTGACCTTAGGCATCAGTGCGCTCATGACCTTACCCATTTCACTTTTCGAAGAAGCACCGGTTTCCTGGATGGTCTGCTGTACAATTGCTTTAATTTCTTCTTCGGAAAGTTGCTCGGGAAGATACTTAATAATAATCTCGATTTCTGCCTTCGTACTCGCGGCAAGCTCATCGCGACCCGCTGATTCAAATTCTTGGAGGGCATCTTTGCGCTGTTTGATTTCACGACTAAGGATATCAAGCACTTCGTTGTCGTCCAATGTTCTCTTCAAATCTATTTCAAGATACTTTATTGTAGAACGAACCATTCGAATCGTGGAGAGCGTGAACTTGTCCTTACTCTTCATCGCTTGCTTCATATCTTCGTTCAATCTCTCGCTAAGATTCATGCGTGGGTAATCCTCCTAAAACTTTCTCTTACGAGCAGCCTCAGACTTCAGCTTTTTCTTAACGCTTGGCTTTTCGTAATGTTTGCGTTTCTTCACCTCAGCCAAGACACCATCTTTTGCGATGGAACGTTTAAAGCGACGAAGTGCAGCATCAATTGTCTCGTTTTTGCGAACTTTCGTTTCAGACACAGTTTCCCCTCCCTCCGACCATACCGTCCAAGAGCATAACACGGTTTATCAAATTCCATTATAGGTCAAACGGAAATAGGGTGTCAACCTTCGTGTTATTCTTTTTTTCTGGCAAGTTCTTCAACATTTAATGATTGTACTATGCGTGAGAAGCTGAGTTTCCTGTGAGAGCTCCCAGCTTGGCCCCACCAAGCAAGTGATAATGAAGATGAGGCACAGCTTGTCCACTATCAGGACCACAATTATTGATCAAACGATAACCAGACTCGGCAATCCCAAGGTCGATAGCGATCTGTTGCGCTACACTGTGAATTTCCGCAATTAACGGAAGATCCTCAGGTGTGACATCATTCATGGAAGCAATGAACTTCTTTGGAATGATCAACACATGTACCGGTGCAGCCGGCTCGATGTCGTAGAATGCAAGAATACGTTCGTTCTCAAATACTTTTTTGGAAGGAATAGTACCCTCAATAATTTTGCTAAACACGGTCTCCATAGAGTGCTTGCCTCCTAAAAATTGGTGAAATTTCACTTCATCATAAGATAATCATACAGGATAATCACCAATTACGAAAGACGCTAGAAGATTCAACATCCGCACGCTAGAGCTGTATCTATTACAGAATGAAATCCATTAACCATTGAAGTGGAGCTATATATACACCCGTAGGGTTAAAAATGGCAAAAAAAAGAGAAACACCCTTCACAGCTTATAAAGCTGATTCGGCGGCGGACGTATGAAAAGGATTAAATTCCCGGTCATACGTCCGCCGAGGTGTTTCTAAAGTAATGTCGGCTTAGCTGTATTATAACAGTGCGTTGATGCTGTATCTGTGATATCGATCACACGGTTTAAAACACTTCACATTTTTTCCAAAAGGATACGAGATCCCCCTCCACCTTGTTCAGCAGGAACTACCACCAGCTTGCGTGGCAACCTTGCACGAAGCTCTGGAACATGGCTGATAATACCGACAGACAGCTGGTCATTATGCAACCTTTCAAGTGAAGTAATCACTGTATCCAGCAGCTCTGGGTCGAGAGTACCAAAGCCTTCATCCAGGAAGAAAAATTGCAACGGATATTGCCCACGCAGCTGGATCTGAGCTGAAAGAGCAAGTGCCAGCGAAAGGGATGTTAGGAAGGTCTCTCCACCAGACAGGGTTGAGACAGGTCTTCTCACCCCGCCGTTCCCGTCATCACGGATCACAAAGCCGCCACCCGAATCAACCTCCAATGCATAACGCTGCTTACTCAGGAATCGAAGCCGCTGAGAAGCGGACTGACACACCTGCATCAATTGTTCCTCAGCAATGTACTCAACAAAGGCATTCCCGCGTAAGACCGTCTGCAGTTTGGAGAGTTGATCTTGCATAGAAGCGTGCTCAATCCGCTCTGCTTCAAGCTCCATCCAGCGGATATGCCGATGCCGCAGGTCCTCCAGATCACGCTCTGCACGTGCTCTTGCCTGAAGAGATATTTCATCCTCCGCCTTGCTTTCTCTTAAGGTCCTTTGACTTTCTTGCCATTCTTCTTCACTTAAGCTGGCCCCGTCAAGCTTCTCTTCAATGTTACGCAGTTGCAACGAGACCTCAGTTTCTTCGGCACGATGAGCACGTACGCGGGAAGATGCCATTTCCCGTTCTTCAGAAGTGAGCGCTGCTCCTTCAACCTCAGCGGCTGAACTAAACATTGAAGAAGCCAAGCTTTGTTCCCAATGACTGGAAGCTGCTACGTAATGTTCACGCGCAGATTCTGCAGCCTGGCGTGTAATTGCTGCTTCCTTAACCTCATGCTGAGCCTTCTCCGCCGCCGCGAGATGTAACTGCTTGCTTGTCTCCAGAGCAGTTAACAATTCCTGCAGACGTCCTTCACATTCCGCTAGAAGAGGAGCAGCAGCACGGCCATTCGTCCACTCCAGTAAACGCTGATCTTTTTCACGCTGCAATTCTTCCTTGCCTTCGATCTGTGTGATCGATTGAGCCAGCTCTTTATCCAGCCCCGTTATGGTCTCTTGAAGGTTCTGCACTGAAGCATTTTTCTCCTCCAGAAACTTGACGCTGATATCAAGACGAGATCTAATTTCTTCAGCTTGTGCATCCTTCGCTAACAGATCACGATAAGCTTGTTCCACTTCTCCAGGTGCCAGATCCGGGAACTGCTGTGTCCAGTTCTGCCGCATAGCCGTTAGCTGGGCGCTTAGTTCCTCAGCTTTGGCAGCGATTCCTTCTACCCAGCTCCGTTCACCTGTGACACCTGCCGCTTCTTTGAGGCACAACTGCTGGACCTCCTGCATCGATTGCTGCCACTGTACCGCAATTCGGCGTAGCTCGCCTGACTGTCCTTTTAATGCCAAAAGTGCAGCTTCAAGTTCTGCCAAGGCTTTTTCATCTGGAACGGACACATCGGTTGAGGAAACCTCAGTAGTGCTGACTTCTGAACCAGCAGCTGCAGGGTGATTTGCCGCTTCGATGACTTCATTTCCAAATACCTGCTCCAGCCATATTTGATCCTGTTCACGAAGACCGCGGAACAAATGACGAGCTTCCAAAGCCCGTCTGGACAATGTGCGAACTTGCTGAAGCTTCATTTCCAGTTCCTGTTGCTCTAAGCTATCCTGCAATAATGCAGGTGCAGGATGATGCTCGCTGCCGCATACCGGGCAGGGATGTCCTTCTTCCAGCTCCTTAGCTAGCGCTAAAGACAGTCTGTGAAGCTCTTGATCCTTCATAGCTGCTTCCAAAGCACTGACATGTTGCTCCAGGTGCTCCGCTGCGGCACGCGCAGCTTCTTCTGTCGCCAGCAGCTTCTCTTGATGTACCGCCGCCTCGCGGATCAGTTGCCCGCGAGCAGCTTCCTGCAGTTCGCGACGGCCCTCGGCCTCCGCGAGTCGCGCCTGCGCAGCCGCGAGAGCAGCGGCACGCTCGCGGCGCTCCTTCTCCGCCTTATCCCACTGGGATTCGGCGGAGTGCAGCCCTTGCAGTCTCTGCATCGCTTCTTGCAGAGACTGCCGCTCCTGGGAGCGGACACCGAGCGGCTGCAAGCTCTGCTGCAGCTCTTGCTGGCGCTTTTGGCCCTTGGCCAAAAGCTCACGCTCCCGGGCCATGCCCTCCCGCAGCTCCGCCAGCTTGCGGGAGGCCTCTTCGCGGCGCTCGCGCAGAGCCGCGAGTTCGCGCCGTAGCGCGCTGAGCTCGGACTCGAGCTCCAGCGCGCGGCGGTAGGTGCCGGCCCCCTCCCGGAGGGCCGGCTCTTCCGCTGCAAGCGCGGCCTGCGCAGCAGCCGCGGCAGCAGCGGCATGCACCGCCTTCTGCTCGGCGGCGGCGGCCAGCACCTCTTGGCCCTCCGCGCGGGCCAATCGGCTCTTAAAGGCTTCTTCCGCGCTTCGCCATGCTTTCAGCGCAGGAAGCCTAGCCTCGGCCTCGTCAGCTTGGCCGAGCTTCCGTTCAAGGAGGAGAATCTCCTCCTCCTTGGCGAGCAGTCCCTGCCGCTGTAGCTCGCGGCGGGTCCGTTCCTCTTGGAGCTCGCGTATACGCGCGAAACGCTCCGAGACCTGCAGCGCCGCCTCCAGCTTCTGGCGGCATTCCGCAGCATAAAGGGTGGCCTGCTCGAGGCGCTCCGCCGCTGCCTCTACATCCCCTTTGCCTGCGCTGCCAAGACCCTGCTGCTCAGCAATCAGCGCGCGGAGCGCAGCCTCATTCTCCTTCACCCGGCGGCTAAGCTTGATTGCCAGCTGATCGCCATACTGTTCCAGATGGAACAGGCGCTGCAGCATTTGCCGACGATCTACGCCACGAAGTGATAAGAATTCGGCAAATTTCCCTTGCGGCAATACAACTGCTCTCGTGAAGTCATCCATTTTTAGACCGATATGCTCCTCCACACAGCGCGTAACATCTGCGAGCTTATCCGCCATAACGTTATCTCCGTCAGCTGTAATTTCGATGAAACGGCTAATCGTGTTGCTGACGGTTTGCTCTCCCGTACGTTTGAATTTACGTTCAACCCGATAACGACGTGCCCCCGCGGAAGAAGTGAGCTCAAAGGTAAACGCTACGCTGAGTGAATCTTCAGAGTGGTTCATAATCCCCTGTGTTCCATTAACGGCACGTTCCACTTTCCCGTACATCGCCAAAGTAATAGCATCCAGCAAGCTAGACTTGCCGCTGCCCGTAGGTCCAAAAATCCCAAACAGACCCGTCTCACACAGACTTTCAAAATCTATTTCTTGCATTTCTCTATAACTCTGTAATCCTGCAACTTTTAATAGAATAGGTTTCACCTTAGTTCTCCTCTCCTTCCTCTGGCTGACGCCGTTCTTCTTCAGTTAGCTGTAAGAACAGCTCTATCAAACTATCTTCCGGTTCCGCTCCACCTGTCTGACGCTGATAGAATTTACGGAATAATTCTTGCACCGGCATACGTGAACGGGAAGTCTGTTCAAGCTCCATCTCCATTTGCGGATAAATGGGACGAATATGAATAATTCCCTCGCGCGACTTGCGCAGGCGCTGTATATCATTCATCGACATGGCTTCACTAAGCCGAATCTCCAAATCTATAAAAGCAGAAGCATCTCTGCCTTCATCCAGCCATTTATATACCTCCTGCAATCCACCTGTGGAGCTCCATCTTACAAGCGGACGCCCACAGCGAAGGTAAATTTCTTCGAAGATTGGCTCACCGCCCGGCGCAACATCAATCAGCGTCACCGATTTGGCCTGTCCCGCTTCAGAAAAACTGTATGCCAACGGAGATCCACTGTAACGGATCATTCCTTCCCCTTTGACACGCTGAGCGCGATGAAGATGTCCTAGTGCAGTATATTGCGCTCCACAAGTCAAAGCAGAAGGATCAACGGTATACGCTCCTCCTACCTGAATCGGACGTTCCGAATCACTTTCCACACCACCAAGCACATAAATATGGCTCATCGCTAAATTTACGGTCTGCGGCGTAAATTCCCGTCCCAACAGCTGCATGAGCTTGCCTACCCGTGCGCTATAAGCCAGTCGAAGCTCCTCTTCTCCGCTATCTCCTGCAAGTAGTTCACCGAGACGCGCTTCGGAGGGATAAGGAAGAGCTGCGATTTTGGCGATCTCACCCGTTCGTGCAGCATGAACAGTCACTGGCTCTGAGGTAGGAAGCCCCACTAATGTAATCCCCTGCCTTAATACAAGCGGTGAAACTGAAGATACGCGCTCCGGTTGATCATGGTTTCCGGCGATCACAACAAGGGGCCTGCCCCCTGCAGTCAGCCTTGCGGCAGCCTCATAGAATAGTTGTTCTGAAGCCGCTGGTGGATTAACGGAATCGTACACATCTCCCGCCATCATTATCAAATCCACCTTATGAAAATCGGCGATTTCCACCAATTCATCTATGAACTGCTCCTGCTCCTTCTGCCGGCTTCTTCCTTCCAGCGTTCGGCCGAGGTGCCAATCTCCCGTATGCAATATCCGCATCTTCGTCCTCTTTCCCCGCTCCTATGCGGTAATGAATAGATTTATAATTTCACAGCATGTCCGCCGTCAAAAAAGTACAGCCAAATCTCGCTGATCGGTTCTCCCAAAATATCATGTAATGCCTTGCTGTATAACTCTAGCTGAAAACGATATTTTTCTTTAAGCGCTTCTAACCCACCCTGATGTTCTAAAACAGAGTCCGTCTTATAGTCTAACAGAATCATCCGGTCCTCTTCGCGGAACAGGCAGTCAATGACCCCTTGGATCAGCACTCCTTCACTAAAGCCTTCATTATTATTTCCATGGCTTAGCTCTGAGACGGCTTTATTCATATAATCGAGCCCTCCATAAGCCTCGCCTGCGGGAAGCATATAACTGAACGGCATTTCTCTAAGCTTCCAAGAAGAATCTATTAATCTACGACCCAGTTCATTCGTATAAAAAGTCTCTATCTGATCGGGGGCAACCGCCTCCACCTGCTCAGCAGTTAGAATAGCCAATCTCTGCAAACGGGCTAATGTTTCTTCCACAACTTTAGAATCAACAGAACCCTCCAGCGGAATATGCTGCATAACCGTATGGTAAGCTGTCCCGCGCTCCGCTGGGGTTAGACTGCGCTTTTCCATAAATTTCGGACGCCGCAAATGCAGACTGTCTGCTCCTGCCACATCTGAACGCTTATTGTTTTCTGTTGAGGTGACAGGATAACTATCTTCCTCTAAGAGATCATAAGAAGGCTGATCCTGCATCGACAACAAAGATTTTAACTCTGTAACAGAGGTTTTGGCAGGAATACCAGAGGCAGCCGCAAACGGATAAGGCCATTCTAGTCTTCTAGCAATTTCATCGCTATCCACAGATCCATAGACACTTACAGATTCACCTTTTTGCAGCGCCTTGAGTACAGATTGACGTTCTTCTGCTTTGTCCTCTGAGTTATCCGAAGGAAGGAACGCCCCGGAATTCAGTTCGGAAGCATGCTGCACACTGATGCTCCAGTTCGAGACGTCGCTGTGCAGCACTGTCGAGACGGTACCTTCAGAGCCGCCTAGCTTACGAAGAACAGCCGCCGCCGGATGCCGGATCAATGCCGGTCCAACCCAGTCCAGATAGCTGCGACCGCGGGCTAGTAAATGATCAGCAAGCAGTAGCTCATCCCGATTCTGTACACTGCTCCAGCCCGCAATTTTCCGTGGTATATCTCTTACGGTACCGACTAGAATCATCTTATCTCTCGGACGAGTTAAAGCTACATATAATACCCGCATTTCCTCAGCCAATAATTCAAGTCGTGTACGACGATTAATAGCCAAATAAGGAAGCGTCGGGTAGCTGACCCGTGTTTCCCGCTCCACAAAACGTGGCCCGAAGCCAAGCTCTTTGTGCATCAGGAAAGGAGAATGCAAATCCTGTCGATTAAACTGCTTCGCCATACCCGCTATAAAAACAACAGGAAACTCTAAGCCTTTGGATTTATGGATGGTCATAATTCTGACCCCATTGCCCTCTTCGCCGCCACCACCAGCTACACCAAGATCTCCGCCATTCTCACGAAGCCGTGAAATGAACACCAGAAAACGGAACAACCCACGCGCCGCAGTATCATTCTCAAATTGAACAGCCCGATCATACAAAGCTTTAAGATTGTTCTGTCGCTGTGAGCCTCCAGGCAAGCCTCCAACCCATTCCAGATAGCCGCTCTCACCATAAATACGCCAAATCAGCTCACTGAGACTGCCTTGTCTAGCCGCATCTCTCCAGCTTTCAAGCCGTTCCAGAAAATTCTTAAGCTTATGCTTCAGCTTTAGGCTGATTTGCGGTAAAGCTCCACTTTCAGATTCCACCTCATTAATGATTTCATCATTATTATTATCTGAGGTGACTTTCTCTTCCGCTGCACTTGCTGTTTCTATCACATGAGCCGAGAAAAGATCGTATTCTTCCTCAGCTTCCTTTATATCTTGCAAGCTCGCTGCCACTTGTACAGCATGATAGAAAGAACCATGGCTGTACATCCGAACTGTAGCCAGTTCCTCTTCCGTTAAACCAACGACAGGAGAGCGGAGCACGCCGGCGAGTGGAATGTCCTGCTGAGGATTATCGACTACTTTTAAAAGTGAGAGTGCAATTTCTACTTCAGTGGCTTCAAAATATCCTTTATTCAAATCTCCGTAAGCAGGGATTCCCTCCATCCGAAGCTCCTCGATAATCAAAGGGGTCCATATTCTCGCCGAACGAAGCAAAATCACGATGTCCCCATAAATCACTGGGCGCATAATCTTAAGCCCTTTATCATAAATCAACAACGGCGATCCGCCGTTCAGGCCAGTCATCTGTAATATACGCCGGGCAATCGCCCTTGCTTCCAGCTGCGCGGTCTCACTCTCAATAGCTTCGCTTTCCTGAAGTGGCAGCTCACCGTCCTCAGAAGTCTCTTCTATTTTACCTGATGCCGCTCCGCGATCGATCAATAATAGCTCTGGTGCAAAAAAAGTATCTGGCCCCTTCTCTGCTGCACCCGGGAAATTCGCACCATACACAAGCTCAGCGCGTTCGTCATAATTAATCTCAGCCACCGTCTCATTCATAATCTGCCGAAAAATCATATTTACGGCATTTACAACCTCCATACGACTACGGAAATTACGGGCTAGATCGATAACCGAACCGCCGGAAGATTCATTAGACTTCTCAGATAACTCACTTAACTCGGATTCGCCTATTGTATTACTGCCACCTCCGGCATTCTTAGAGCCAAAGCTACGGTATTTATCCAGGAACAGCCCCGGCTCTGCCAAACGGAACCGATAAATACTTTGCTTCATATCTCCGACCATAAATCGGTTACCAGGTGTTTCGCGGGAGATCAGCCGCACAATCTCTTCTTGTACACTATTCGTATCCTGATATTCATCTAGCAGAACCTCATCGAATTGGGCGCGGTACTCCATCGCTGCATCAGAAGGCATGGAAAGGCCTGGTAGAGAATCAGGATGGCGCAAAATTTGCAGACAATAATGCTCCAAATCACTAAAGTCGACGAGACCCCGTCCTGCTTTTTCCATTCGATAACGTTCACCGAACGCTATCACCGTCTCCGCAAGCTCTGCCATAAGCGGAGCCGCCTCGTTCAGTTCTCTCAAAAAAACATCTGCTGGACGGCCAAACAGCGCCTTCTGAAGATCTAAAACACTCTTCTTCACACTATCGCGCAGTTCTTTAACCATTTCCTGCAGTCCAGGATCTGTCGAATCCTTCTTACAAGCTTTCAATTTTCCAAAGTATACTTCCATGAAAATATCATATAATTCTGCCCATGGCCGTTCATTCACAGCCTCCTGCAATGCACTTACCATCTCAAGGTCAGTCGTCAAATTCTCGGCATAAGGCGCCGGACCACCCGGCTGTAGCGCGATCTCCCTGCCTTGGATAAGCTGACTGGCTGCACCCTCAAGGGTCAGCTTCGCTTCTTCAAGAATACTTAGCACCCAAGGAGTTCGACCTAAGCTATCTGTGTCTGGTAATGAGAAATCAGCTGCGGTATCCCGAAGCCACTGCTCTGGCCAAGGATGGCTGCGGGCATAGTCATGCAGTCGCTGTATGAGCGCATGTACCGCATCATCGCTGCGTTCACCACTGAACCAGTCAGCAAGCTGCACAAATATGCTATCCGCGCCATCTTCACCTGCTTCACCGTATTTTTCCTCCAATAGCTCTTGAAGCAGCTCCTGCCGCATCATCTCTGCTTCATGTTCGTTCAGGATACGGAAGCCGGGGTCTATCGGAATGATCTGATAATAACGCCGGATCACTTCCAGACAGAAGGAGTGTAGTGTTGTAATCGAGGCTTTCCCGAGCAACGACAGCTGACGGCGTAAATGGTCATTCTCTCCATTCTCCTCAAGCTCCCGGTCTAGTGCTTCCCTAATCCGCTGGCGCATCTCGGCAGCAGCAGCTTTGGTAAACGTAGCTACCAGCAATCTATCTACGCTAAAGCCATTCTCTTCCTTGCTGATTTTGCGAATAATACGTTCTACAAGTACCGCTGTCTTACCGGAACCTGCCGCCGCAGCAACGAGGATATCATCACCGCTCTCAGCGATGGCGCGCCACTGGTCATCACTCCATATGCTCCCTTCCGGTTTCGCTTCTATTTCAGGCTTCATACTCACGGTGTAGTTCCTCCTTTGCGGGACAGCAGATCCCAGATAACGTCCTTCCCTGGCTTACTCAGATTATTGTAGCCATTGCCTTCCACGGCTTCATCGAACTGGCAGACGGGTCTAAAGGAACAGAATGTGCAGGCTGTCTCTTGCCCAATCCGGTATGGCTCAATCGCCACATCACCTTCCGTAATGCGTGTCCCGATATCTGAGATCGTTCCCCGAACGGATGATAATAAGTGCCCCCATTGCTCTGGTGTAGCTACAGAAGCACTACTATAAAAACTTCCATCAGCTTTTACTGCTACAGGCACGATAGAAGAATACCCTTTATCTAAAGTCGTATCCATCAGGGATACAACCTCGCGGTCTGCTGTAAGCAGTCCCTTCATCTTGAAGCGTTTCAGCAATTCTTGTTCTGCTTGTTCCTTGTTCATCCCGTTAGATGAGGTTAACAGTGGGTCATGTACATGGAAATACAGTGTCCCTGCTGGAAGCGCCGGTTGCCCGAGCCATTGCTCCGAATACGTTAGCAGTACATCCAGATAGGTCAGCATCTGTAGCGATAATCCATAGTACACCTCGTGCAGCTTGAGATCTTTTTGACTCGATTTATAATCAATGACTCGCAGAAGAATTCCATTCTCTCCACGGGCCATGTCTACACGGTCGATCCGTCCTACAACCTCCATCACACAGCCATTCGGCAGCGTAATTCTTAAAGGTGGCAACTCCTTATCCGGTCCAAAATCCAGCTCTAGCCCTACCGGCTCAAAGCTGCCTCGGCGGGCATGCTCGCCCAGAATTACAGAAGCACGTCCAACAATATTTTTTAGCTTGCGTGAGATGTATCCGTAACGTTTAGAGCTCATCAGAATTTCACCCTGCAGCATCGGTGATAAACGTTCTACAGTCTCACTTGCCTCACGCCGACATTCCTCTGGAGACAAGCTTCCCCAGCCGCGGCCCTCTTCTTTCAGTCTTACAGCCATGTCACTTAACGCAGCATGAAACAGTTGTCCAATATCAGGTGCTTGCAGCTTATATAGCTGGCGTTCCTTCAGTCTAAGTCCGTAAGATGCAAAATGGGAGAAGGAGCAAGCAACAAACTTCTCCATCCGGGACACACTGCCTCGCAGTGTCGATCCACCGTACAATTTAAGGCTTGTTCCACGCTTTAGCTTCGTTCCCACGTTACGATAGAACAAGGAACTGAGCAGACGTTTCAATTCGAGACTACGAATATCATCAGCAGCGAACCAGTTATACACATCCCACCATAATTCAGGTATCTCCGTCCCCTGGCGCCACTGGCGAAGCTGCATAATCAATGCACGAAGACTTTGTTCTGGATGACCAATGTAACCGAGGTGAATGGAATTCCTGACTTCTTCTGGTAGTCCTACTGGGGGAAGTGCTGCCAAGCTATGCTCTTGCACCCTTGGGAACATTCTATGCAAATGACGGATTACCTCAGAGGGAAGAAGCGCCTTGCCCTCATCATCAGCAGTGGCGTAGCTAATCCAGAGCTTTCGACTTCCTGTCGTTAGCGCATTATAGATCAAAAACCGCTCGTCCAGCAGTTTACGAGAAGCACCAGGAGCAAGCTCCATACCGGCGTTCTCAAGCACGGAGCGTTCGCCTTCCGAGAGAATTCCATCTTCCTTAAACTGCGCAGGCACAACACCTTCATTAAATCCAAGCAAAAATGCGTATTTAACTCCCGTTGGTCGAGTCCGATCCATGTTACCAACCAGTACTTGATCGAGCGCGGGAGGAACAAGTCCCATCTTCAGCTCAGCAAGTCCTGTCTCTAGGACTCCGGTGAACACATCAAATTCAAGTCTCTCGTTGCCCATCATCTCGACGATCTGATCTAGCAGATCAAGCACTGCACCCCACAGCTGACTATGTTCTCTAGCCTTCTCGGGTTGCCCCTTCTCCATAGAACCGACACTAAGTTTCTCCAGCTTTCGAGCAACATCCGTTTCATCCAGCAACTTGTACACTGCGGTACATAGTTCAAGACCGCTTTTACTCTTCTGTATCCGTTTCTCAAAAGCAAATAGAGGACCCGTTATACTAGCACGGCATCGCTCCATTGTAGCAAGCAGTTCTTCATCCATCTGTCTGCCGCCTTCCAGCGACAAGCTAGGAATCCCTTTCCATGAACGGCCATCCGTCCAGCGATACCCTTGAATCCCACAAGCCAGCACATAATTTTCTAAGGCATCCATATCCTCACGCGTAATACTACCGTCCAGCGGTAGCAAAAGCTCCGTCTTTACACAGCGGAATACATCCTCAAAGCGCCAGCGTCGACGCACCACATCCAATGCGGAACGTACAAACTCTACCAATGGATGGTGCAGCTCATTTACCTTCTGGTCCAGAAAAAAAGGGACTCCGTAATCCTGGAACAACGGTTTAATCAGCTGCTCGTAATCTCCAATATTACGCATCAATACGGCCATATCACCATATTTTGCACCTTCATCTCGCGCCAGTCTAATCATTTCACGCAGTGCTCCCTCAACCTCTGCTCTGTGTGAAACTGCTGCGCCTATAGATATCGCTTCATTTGCCAGTTCATCTGCACCCATCCAGACCTTTCGGCGGTCATATCCTCTTTCGAGATGAGCAAGAACAGGACTTTCTTCAAAACGCGGAAGAACCGCTGGCTCCAGCAGCTCGTCCCACACATCAATGCCCAGCTCTTCAGCTATTCCACGCAGTTTAATGTAAGTGACCGCAGTTGGGTGAAACAATTCAAGCTCATTTAATTGATCTCCATAGGGATACGAACGATCAAGAGTAAGGGACACGGTCAGCTTCGATGCTTGCTGCATTAATTCTCGAAGCACTACGAATTCCTGCGGGGTAAAGCCGTGGAACCCATCTACCCAAATCTGCGCCCCGCGAATGTAAGAGGAATCAGGAATATGCTCAGCTAGTTCCGCTAAACGATCCTCTTCATCGATATAGAGGCGTGACATCTCCTTCTCTAAATCACTGAATACCAGCTGTAAATCATCCAGCTTGCCTTCAAGAATTGGACTTCTTGCAATAGCGCCTCGCATTGCGGATAGCTGCTCCTCTAAATCAGAGGAAGCCAAACAGCAACGCTTCATCTCCGTATGCAGCTGATTGAGCCGTTCCACAAAACCCGGTCTGTCTGCAGAGGCACCGAACAACTTCAGTTCCTCTTTACGGCGACTGATGATTTTGTAAATCAACATCTTTTTACCTTCTTCACTGATCGGCAGACTAGCGCTACCTCCAGTTTCCTGTTTCACTCGATAGGCAAGCCGAGAAAAGCTCAGTGTCTGCGCCCGAATGCTTCCCTTCACATTCCCTACGGTCAGAAGCCCCCGTTCTGCTCCAAAGGAGCCTTGTTCCGGTACAAGAATAATGATTGGCGCACCAAGAGGCTCCTTCTCTAATGAAGTTGAGATAGACTCCCATATTTTCGTTGTCTTGCCACTGCCCGATCGGCCTAGTAAAAAGGTTACCGACATAAATGATAGACTCCTTCCGTAGCGGAGAAAATGTATAAGATACAAGGTGAAATACTCACCGTTTGATAATGTTCAAATGAAAAAGCTCAGTCGTTCCTCGTCCCCTCAGTATAGCATAACTGCACAAATCAGAACATGCGTTTGCTAGTATTTTCTAATGATTTACAATCATAATCTTGTAAATCCCGAATTCAGCTCTTTTGAGAACATAGCAAAAAACCCGTAAAAAGAGGCCTCGATCGAAGACTCCTTTTACGGATTAAAATCCATTACTTATATAAACAGCCAGCTTATTTCTTACTCCGCACTTCAAAAATCGCAAACTTCAGATAGTGTCCTTCGTTAACACCTAGAATCTGCGGATGGTCTTTGCCTGCGGCACGCCATTCCACAAGTCTCAGTACTTTACCAGCATCTTTAGCTGCGTCAGCAATCGTCTCAAGAAATAGATCCGGTTGCATATGGTATGAACAGCTTGCGGTAACCAAATATCCACCTTCGTTCACCAGCTTCATGCCATGCAGATTGATGTCCTTGTAACCACGGCAAGCGCCTGCTACTGCACTTTTAGTTTTCGCAAACGCTGGAGGGTCTAGGATAACTACATCCCAAGTTCTACCTCCACCTGCTGTCATAGGCTTGGAGGTGTCCGTTTTGGCGGCTTTGCCTCCGGATTTAGCATTTGTAGTCGTTACTGTTGATTCCGTTCCACTGGCAACCGTCGCCCGCTCCGAACGTTCCTCCAGCCCCTTGACCTGATTGCGAAGGTAGGCAAAAGCATCGTCCACTACAAATTCCACTCGATCAGTAAAGCCATTTAGCTCCACATTAACCTTAGCACTCTCTATAGCATGAGCGGAAACGTCAAGGCAGGTTACTTTTTTCGCGCCATACTTGCAAGCATGCAGAGTGAAGCTGCCTGTATGCGAAAAGCACTCCAGCACTGTAGCACCATCCCAATAAGGGAAGGTTACGTGTTTACCACTCTTATTTACCGGCAAAGTTTGTAACGAGCCATCTTCTGCTTCTATTTCTTGCAGTGTAATTCCGCTTCGTCCACCCCAGCCTTTCATGAGAGGCGCAATGGATGCTCTATTCTCACGCTGATCAAAGAAATAACCGGTCTTCTGGCCCTCTTCGATATCTACTACCAGCTTCAGATCATTTTCACTTACAGTAACATGTCTTGGGCATTCCCCGTACAGCACACCTGTAGTCTGCTCCAGCCCTTCCAGTTCACGTACACTAACATCACTGCGTTCATAAATACCACGCGGTGCCATAACCTGTACAAGTGCTTCAACAATCTCTGTACGACACTTGTCCATTCCGAGTGTAAGTAGCTGCACAACCAGAATATCGCCGAACCGATCCACAATCAGACCTGGCAAAAAGTCCGCTTCACCATAAACCAAACGATAAGCATCCGCCCCAGGCAGGAAACGTTCTCTATGTTGCAGACAATTCGTAAACCGTTCTGCGAAAAAGGCGGTGTCCATGATAGCCAAAGGTCCCTGCGATACAATTCTTACCCGAATCTGCGACGCTGGATTGTAATATCCTACCGCCAGAAAACGGCCTTGATGATTAAGAACATCAACTAATCCCCCTGCTTCCGGGTTTCCTTCTACTGATGCAACTTCACCTGCATAGACCCATGGATGGCCCTGTTCCAATCTTTTTTTGCGATTGCGTTCTAATCTAACCGATGCCAATGACTTCAACTCCCTGTTTTTCTAAAAATGATTTTATACATGTCCTACTCGTTACTTTCATATATTGGTGTACAACCCTCGTTCAAAGGAGTATGCCCTATGTTCCGTGATCTGCTTTTTCCTATTATATATGGTTTGGTTATCTTTCTGGCTGGCATGAAGCTAATGGAGACAGCATTGTCCAAGCTTGCAGGCCCTCTGTTAACAACAAGTCTGAATAAGGCAACCTCTACACCTATCAAAGGCTTGATCGCAAGCAGTGTACTGTCAGCCCTGCTTCAGAGCAGCACGGCTGTAACCGTACTAACGATCGGCATGGTAAATGCCGGTCTGCTCACCTATGCTCGTACGCTTGGCATTATCTTAGGTAGCAACATCGGCACCACTCTGACCACCGAACTCATCGGACTTCAGATCAATACTATGGCTACACCATTGCTGGCTGCCTCGCTGAGTTTGTGGGCAGCAGCTGTTATAGCAGGCGAGTTACCTCATACGTCACGGGCAGCAGCACTGTGCCGGAAAATATCAGAGCCGCTGCAATTCATCAGCCTGGCTATATCAGGATTCGCCTTAGTCTTATGGGGAATCGCAGTTATGCAGTCCATCGGCGGGACACTTCAGGAGAGCGGCCTATTCCTTTGGTTCTTGGATCATGCGGCCACAAGTGCCTTGTGGGGAATCGCCGCTGGCGCCTGCTTAACAGCCCTGCTACATAGCAGCGCTGCGGTCATTGCCATGGCTATGAGCATAGCTGCGTCGGGTGCCATGCCCACAGAGCTTGGCATAGCCATCGTGCTCGGCGCCAACGTCGGCACCTGCCTCACGGCAGTCATCGCTTCCATCGGCGGCTCGTCTTCTGGCGTCTTCGTCGCATGGTCGCATGTTGCACTCAATGTTGGCGGTGCACTACTGTTCCTGCCACTTATCGGACCCCTGCAAGCAACCGCTGCTTGGATCGGCGGAGGCCCCTCTTCACAGATCGCCCATGCCCAGACTATTTTTAATATAATCTGCTCGATAATCGCACTGCCATTATGTTACCTGCCTGTATGGTCAAGACTGGAGAAACGTCTTCTATCGTAACGAGTTACTGTAACGCCTGAACCCAAACTTTCCACAACTGTACTATTATACTTCAATCGAAAATATTATAAAACCGCGATCCATCATAAAAAGTGATTATCGTCGTAGTGATTGCAATCAGAGCGAATAAGATCAAAGCAATATAATCATTTCTTGAGAAAGGACGACTGCTGTACCAAGTCCGTTTATTCTGTGTTCCAAAGCCACGTAATTCCATAGCCGTACTAATATTCTCAATGCGTTCAATGCTGGTCAGAATCAAAGGCATAAGAATTGAAATAATATTTTTAAGCCGTTTAGGCAGCTTTTCTTTTCGAGAGATGTCTATTCCCCGTGCCTGAGCGGAGAACGAAATATTCTCATAATCTCTTTGGATATCCGGAATGTACCGCAGCGCAAGCGATACAGAATATGCAATTTTATAATTCACACCAATCCGGTTTAAAGACGCTGCGAATTCACTAGGATTTGTCGTTAGAAGGAACAACAGTGCCATGGGAATGACCACTGCATACTTAAGGGCAATATTTAATTGATAGAATAGCTGCTCATATGTTACGGTATACCGACCTACAAGATGAACAATATCATGCCGTGAACCGTATACCTTTACACCTTCCAATGGAGAAAAAATAAAGATAGCTATATGATTAAGCACAAAGAAGAGTAATATAAAATATAGGACGAAGGCATAATCCTGAAACTGAACTTTAGAGACTCTAAAGGCGATCAAACTAAAGAGCAGCATCACTATTAGACATCTTGTATCGTATGTAATCATGCCTGTCAACGACCACACTATAAATAAAATCAGCTTAGTGGCGCCTGTAAGACGGTGAACAGGTGAATCCTGCTTCGTAAAAGTTAACATTGTGGCCTTCATCCGCCCCGGCTCCTCCTGTCGTATGCAATAAATCTTCTTACAAACTCTTCTGGCTGATCCAATTGGACCTTCATAGCCAATGTAAATAGTGAGGTCTCTTTCAAATTAGCATTCCTCACTACTTCTAAATTGGTTAGCACTCGTTCAGGGCTATCATCAGCAAGCTTAACACCATCAGACAACACTACAGCTCTATCGGCATACTCCAGCATAAGATGCATATCATGCGTAATCATAATGACCGTCATTCCCTGTTCACGAAGCGTCAAAAGAAATTCCATCATTTCGTTATAGTGCCTATAATCCTGTGCTGCAGTCGGCTCATCTAATATGATCACTTCCGGCTCCAGGATCATAATAGAAGCAATAGTCACACGTTTCTTCTGACCGTAGCTGAGCGCAGAGATGGGCCAGCTACGAAAAGCGTATAGACCGCATATTTTTAAAACATGATGCACTCGCTCACGAATAAGCTCCTCAGACACCCCTCGTAATTTAAGGCCTAGCGCAACCTCATCATATAAAAGCGTCTTAGAAATCATATGATTAGGATTCTGCATCACGAAACCGATCCGCTCTGCCCGCTCCTTAATCGTATCCTTGGCAATATCCCTTCCGTTCATCAATATCGAACCGGAAGTGGGCTTATAAAAGCCACAGATAAGCTTAGATACCGTGGATTTCCCAGCCCCATTTCTCCCAGCTATACAGGCCATTTCTCCTTTATGAATAAGAAGGTTAAGTTTATGAAGTACTGGTCTGCTCTTCTCATAACCGAATGAAACATCACGTAGCTCAAGGATAGGTAGACTCTCACGTTTATCCTGCTGCGAATTATTGTTATCATACCAGTACTCAAGCTTGCTGGAGCAAGAGTCCAGCTGAATTTCATCTATATGCTGCGGATTCATATCTGATGCAATCGTACATCCTGCATACTTTAAAGCCGTTAAATAGAGAGGTTCCCGAATGCCTGCTTCTGAAAGTAAGCCCGTGCTTAATAGCTCAGCGGCTGGCATATCCGCCGCAAGGCGTCCGTCATGGATCACAATAATGCGGTCCACCGCACGGTGAAGTACTTCCTCGAGCCTGTGCTCGATAATAATAACCGTTTTACCGGTCTCTTTTTGCACTCGGTCAATAAGCTCAATTGCTTTTGTGCCGGTATATGGATCTAAGTTTGCCAAAGGCTCATCAAACAACAGGATGTCCACATCACCAACTAGAACGCCAGCTAAGGTCGTTTTTTGCTTCTGACCACCTGACAATTCCTGAGGTGACGCTCCTAAATATTCGTGGATATCCACGGCTGTTGCTGCAGCCACTACCTTTTCTATCATTTCGGCCTGTTGGACCGCGTGATTCTCCAGACTGAAGGCGATATCCTCTCCAACCGTTAATCCAACAAATTGTCCATCCGGGTCTTGCAGTACAGTCCCTACCTGATCCGACAATGCTGCAATACTAAGTTCTTTCTGCTCCAGACCCATAATTCGCAATGATCCAGACATTTCACCTTTATAAGCAAAAGGGATGAGTCCGTTTATACAATGAGCCAGTGTACTTTTCCCAGAACCAGAGGGTCCCACAATAAGTACCTTCTCCCCTTCGGCAATCGTTAAGTTAATATCTGTGAGTGTAGGCTCCTGCTGTGCTCGATATTGAAAACTAAAATCCTTAAATTCAATCACTGCTTTTTTCATCCTTGACCTTCCTCTTAGCTTCGTTTGAAGAATTTCACTTTCATTATATGTTTTACAGCCATAAAAAAGCCGGTGATCTCCACCGGCTTTTGGTTTGGATTATATGCTACTCAGGCTTCTCTGGTCAAGCTGCCTTGCTTCGTTCTTGTCTTTGCATATGCTATTGCCAGTAGAGAACCAATCACTGCCACAGTGACTATATTGGATGCTCCGGCGATAAGTCCTTGTGTGAATACTTTATTCGCCGGTTCCGCATAGATTAGAATATCCAGTACAGGTGCTACTAAGAACCAGGCGATTGCGTTAGCGACAATCTGGGCCAGATTAAAACGAATCAGTTCCTTTCGTCCGAACTCCCCATCATGAATCCCAATTCTAGCCACAAGCAGCCCAACAACGAGCCCAACAATTCCAGAAGCGATCACCCAACTGAACCAAGGGGAACCATAAAAAATCGCATCCTTCAGTGTATGTCCGATCAGGCCAATGAGTAATCCGGCAAACGGACCGTATAATAGTGCAAACAATGCCAGTAAAGCGTATGTAGTCTCAATGTTAGTGTTTGGAATTCCGGATGGAATCGAACCGAACCTGCCCAAAATAACGAATAAAGCAGAACCGATACCAATCGCAACAATCGTCTTAATCGATAACACCTTTTGTTTTGCCATATTTTCATCTCCCCCAACGCTTCTTTTTATTTTATTTAATTATACATCGGAATAGTCGGAATTAATATAGATTAAAATAAAAAAATCTGCAAAGCAACATTAATGTTGGCTTTGCAGACCCAGACCACTTATAGAGTTATTATATGATTTACTTCATCTATTTCACAGTAACGGTAACCGTCACTGTCTTGGTACCAATCTTTCCTTTAATGGATGCCGTTCCTTTGCTCACAGCTACAATCTGACCGCTAGCAGATACTCTAGCTACAGAAGGCTTAGAGCTAGTCCACGCCGCACTTCCAGTAACAATAGCGGTCTTCCCCGTATCATACTGCGCAATCACAACTGCATTCTGAACAGCTCCCGGAGCCATCTTCAGTCTAGTCTCGTTGACAGTCAACTTCATTAGCTTAGGAACTACATTAATTTTGACACTAGCAGCGAGCCCTTGGTAAGAACCTGATAACGTCGCAGTTCCTTCTGTTATGGCTTTAACAGATGTACTTTTAACCGTGGCAACAGCTTCATTCGAGGACTCCCAATTCATGCTGCTGGAGATATTCCCCGTCTTACCATTAGAGTAGTAAGCCGTTACCTTTATGGATTTAGAACCTTTAATATTCAATTCAATCGCATTCGGTTCTACAACAATTTTAGTAACTTTTTGTTCAATAGTAACCGGGATACTAATAGTCTTATTAGCGTAGGTTCCCTTTAAAGTGGCAGAACCCTTCACCAGTCCTTTGATTACCTTGCCTGAAGAGGTTGTCTTGATAATTGCATTCGTACCGGTAATCTCCCACTCCATAGTACCTGTAGCATCGAGTTCATTCCCATTTTCCATCACAGCTTTGACTTCAGGAACAGCCTTCTCTTCACCAGTAACAATCACAACGTTTTCCTCTGGTCCGAGCAAAATATGAACCTTATCTTTAACTGTAACACTCACTACAACACTTTTTTCCCGGATAGCCGCTTTGGAGGAGGTAGGATTCTCTGATTTTATTTTGCCGACAATATTAACAGTACCAGCCTTTTCAGCAACGAGCTTGCCATCTTTGATGGTGGCAATATCATCATTGGCAGAAGTCCACTCAATTTCTTGACTGAGATCCAGCTTCGTGCCGTCTAGCTTAGTTCCGTTTACCTTTGGCAAACTTACGGAATCCTCTGTGTACATGTCCAGTTCCGTTTTATCAGCTTCCAACTCTGTAATCGTAGGATATACCGTCAACTTAAAGCTTTTACTAATCCCTCTGTATTCTGCTTTAATAACCGATGTTCCCACTGCTTTTGCGGTGATCGCTGCAGCATCAGTACCCGCAGTAACCGTCGCCGCGAGTTGGTTGTCCGAACTCCATACTGCACTACTGGATACATTCGGAGTGGAATTCGCAGCATCTCGAACTTCTGCTTTAACGTTCAAGCTCTCACCCATAAACAAGAATTGATCGCCTGATGGAGTAAGCAATAACGCCTCGTAAGGAGCACGTACATATACATCCACAGTTTGTGTAATCCCCAGATAAGATACTGTAATTACAGCTTTTCCTGCGGACAGTACTTTGATTTCTCCCTTGTCTACAGTAGCGACACTTGTATTAGAAGAAGACCATTCCGCTTTCTCTGAAATATCATTTGGGGTCGTCTTTGTAGTCTCTTTGGTAAACGCAGTTACTTTCACCGGATTATCACCAACGAGCATTTCAATTTCCTTAATTACGATGCCCTTATCATTTTTAAGCTCAATTTCAGAATAAGGCAATTTCACTACCGCTTTAAAGGTTGCTGTTAAGTCCTTGTATTTGGCAGTAATGGTTGAAGTACCTTCACCCGCTAGTGTGATCTTACCTTCTGCAATCGTCAATACGCTTGTATTGGAGCTGCTCCAAGTGGTATCAGCCGTTACATCCTTGGCAGAAGTCGCTGTTTCGCCACCAATCGCATTGGCTTTGACCAACAGTTTATCCTCTTCGTCACCCAATTTATAGTTCCCTTCGGAGCTATATTCGAGCTTCAATTCTTTGATCGGATGTGATACCTCTACTTCTATAGTAGCGAGTGCATGATTATAAGTAGCTGTAATAATAGCCTTTCCGCTATCTATCGGAGTCAATAAGCCATTTACTACTTTTACAGCGTTAGTGTTAGAAGAATTCCATACCACTGCACCCGTCACATCTCTTTTGGAGGAGGACCCTTCTACATTCGCATATATCTTCAGTTGCTTTGGCGTTTGTCCAACCGTAAGCTGCAGTTTGGCTGAGCTTTCAAACTCAATCGAGTTGATATCGCCGGCAGCTGCAAAGACACTTACCGGAAAAACCGCAGTAGCTAACAATATCATGATGAGGAGCATTTTCGTCATTTTCCTGTACACAGTCATTTGTTCTCTCCCTTAGGTTATAATGTCGTTTGGTGGTTTATCCCCACACTCTTTTACTTATATCGACAATTGTACACCAAGTGTTTACCCTATAACTCCATAAAGCCAAATTCAGGACTTTCAGACTAGATAATCAGGTGTAGGGTTGATCAATATATTAGGAAGTAATATGCTAGCTACTACATTCTTTTTTTGAACCAAGGGGGCTACGATGAGTATAGAGAACTTTCAACTAGAGACAATCCCTACTCCAAAAGAGGAAGATAGCTTCCTTAAAGGGGTAAAAGATTGCATTCCCACACTACTCGGTTATTTGAGCATTGGACTTGCAGCAGGTGTTGTTCAAAAGACCGCCGGGCTGAGCATTGCTGAGATTGCCTTGATAAGTCTGATGCTTTATGCCGGTTCAGCACAGTTTATAGCTGCTGGAATGATAGCTGTAAGCAGCTCGCCTGTTGCTATTATCGTTACGATATTTATCGTGAATCTTCGTCACATTTTGCTTAGTGCAGCTCTTTCACCTTATTTCCGGCATCTTACCCCACTGAGAAACATGCTGGTTGGAACCCTGCTGACAGATGAGACCTTTGGAGTTGCTATTAATCAAACAGTAAATAAGCAACAAATCAGTGAAAAATGGATGCATGGCCTTAATCTCACTGCCTATTTAAATTGGTTTATTGCGAATATAGCAGGAGCTTTTTTGGCACAGTGGATTTCTGATCCAGATCAATTCGGTCTACAGTTTGCTTTACCTGCCATGTTCATTGGCATCCTTGTTATTTCCATGATTGATCGTAATAAAATAAAACTTGATTTAGTTGTCGCAATCCTAGCAGTAATCATCGCTGTAGCTAGCTCCTTCGTATTCTCCGGTAGTGTAGGTGTCATTGTTGCAACGGTCATTGCGTCAACAGTAGGGATGGTGCTTGAAAAATGGAAGTGAGATGGGCTGTATTTTTGATTATTCTAGGGGCGGCTTTGGTAACCTTCATTCCAAGGGTGGTTCCATTAATGATTCTAAGCCGATTCGAATTGCCTGAATGGGGAATGCGCTGGTTAAATTATGTTCCTATCTCTGTTATGGCGGCACTAATAGGTCAGGAGATCCTCTTAAATGATGGAAAATTCTCACCTATAGCTAATAACGTTGAGCTTTTTGCGGCAATCCCTACTTTTTGGATCGCTATAAAGACCCGGAGTTTGCTAGGAACTGTGCTGGCGGGGATTGTTTCGATTATGATCCTGCGAATGTTTTTTTGATCTACTCCATACCCAGCAACAAAAACACAGAGCAGCCATTCTCCACTAACGGAAGTTGGCTGCTCTGTTGTCTACTTACTTCTGTCTATTACTTAAAGGACAGCCTGCTTAAGACCGCTCTGACTAACCCCGACCAATTCGCCTCGGCATTCGTTCACACCAGCTTCGGTGATCTTCACCTCACAAAGTTCTCCTTGAAGTGAGTCCTCTCCATCAAAGAAGACCTGCAAATAGTTGTCACTGAATCCATGCTGGATATTACGGCCCGGAGCTCCTTTAGCGGATCTTTCCGGAATCACACTAAGCGTCTGTCCTACAAACTTACGGGCATATGCTAATTGCATTTCTTCGGATAGATCAATCAGCTCCTGAACACGTACATTTTTGATCTCTTCATCAATCTGATTGTCCATCCGTGCTGCAGGAGTACCTGTCCGCTTGGAATACGGGAATACATGCATCTCCGAGTAATTTACAGCCTTCATGAAATCGTATCCGGCACGGAACATCTCATCGGTCTCACCCGGGAATCCAACGATAACGTCAGTGGTAATCCCGACATCTGGCATCGCCTGGCGGATCAATTGCATTTTGGTGTAATACTCTTCTGTCGTATATTTACGGCGCATCGCTTTCAGCACATCATTATGACCGGCTTGTAACGGAATATGCAGATGACGGCACATTTTGGAGGAGCGGTTCAGCACCTCAAGCAGCTTCTCATCAATCTGACTAGCTTCAATAGAACTGATACGCACCCGTTCCAGACCATCTACCTTATCTAGATCCCACAGTAAATCGGAAAGTCGGTAATTATTAAGATCATCACCGTAACCTCCGGTATGAATACCCGTAAGTACAAACTCCTTATACCCTGCTTCTACCAATTGATGCGCTTGAGCTACGATGCTTTTTGGATCACGGCTGCGCGAAAGTCCACGCGACCACGGAATGATGCAGAAGGTGCAGAAGTTGTTACAACCATCCTGAATCTTCATAAAGGCACGCGTCCGATCCGCAAAGCCTGGCACATCCATCTCTTCGAACTCACGTGTCTTCATAATATTACGCACAGCATTGACCGGCTGACGTGAGGCTTCAATATTCTTCACATGTGTCATGATCTGATCGCGGTCCTGGTTACCGATGACAAGGTCAACTCCAGGAATATCTAGAATCTCCCCAGGAGAGGTTTGTGCGTAACAGCCTGTTACGGCTACGATGGCCTCTGGATTACGGCGCACGGCGCGTCGGATCATTTGACGGCTTTTTTTGTCACCTGTGTTAGTTACTGTACAAGTATTAATCAGATATACATCGGCGGGACCCTCGAAATCAACCTGCTCGTAACCTTCATTTTTAAATAGCTGCCAAATGGCTTCGGTATCATAGAAATTCACTTTACAACCTAAAGTATAAAACGCTACGGATGGCATCTCTTAAGCTCCTCCCATTTCTCCAGATTCATATAATATACAAGCAGCGGCAACCATGCCCGCTGTCTCACAGCGCAGAATTCGCCGTCCCAGTCCTACGGATACTGCCCCGGCTTCTTCTGCCTTGAGGCATTCCTCCGGAGTAAAACCTCCTTCAGGACCAACCACAACCATAACTTTCCCGCCAGATTGCGGTGAAAGTGATGCTAACCATGGAGCAACGCTGCTTCGAAGCTGCAAGCCTTCTTCTTTTTCATAACAGAAATAAACAGCATCATATTCACTAAAAGTCTGTAAAAGCTGCTTCCAGGACAAAGGTGATCCTACAGACGGAACGATGTTCCGATGAGCCTGTTCGGCAGCTTCCTTACAAATTTTACGCCAGCGATCCAGTCGTTTGCTTTCTTTACGCTCGTCGTATTGCACTATTGTGCGTTCTGACAGAAAAGGAACAAAGCCTACAGCACCAATCTCTGTACACTTCTGAATGACAGTTTCCATCTTATCGGCTTTAGGCAAGCTCTGTGCGACTGTAATTTTAATTCGAGGTTCATGCGTCATCTCCAGGGACTCCAGAATGTTCACAGTGACTTCCCCAATTTCAATCTGCGCAATCTCTACTAATGCCTCACGCGAAACACCATCGCTAACAATAAGCTTGTCCCCTGCCTTACCACGCATCACTTTAGCGATATGACGGGCGTCTTCCCCATCAATTCTCACGGTATCCGCACCAAACTGCTCCGGTGTAACGAAATATCGCTGCATCTCATCATCATCCTGTTCATAAATTCAGTAACAAGTATAAACGCCTTCGGCGTCCCTATAAGAACTGTAAGCGTTTAAACGAGAAATATAAGTCATAACCTATAGTGTGAAACTTATACTTTCTTATATT
>NZ_NFUX01000096.1:0-19661 GCF_002264385.1 Paenibacillus sp. VTT E-133280 | reverse complement strand
CGCGGTCGCTGGTTTCTTTGTCGCTACTGGCGCGGTCACTGGCTTCTTCGTCGCCGGTGCTGCCGCCTTTAATTCCCCAGCCTCAAACACAATTCGGATCGTGTAGTCATGATCATAATCAATGGACGGCACTGTGACATGAATCTTCGCAATCACCGGTTTTTCTATATCCTTGACTTCAAATTCCACCACTCGTGTATCAGCTGTCTTATTGCTGCTTAGCACTTTAGCGTTGCCGTTCGGTACCTGAAACTCGGTGATCCACTCGCTGTGATTCAGCTGCAAACGTGCTTTAACCTTTCCGCCAGAAACTGTCAGCTCAGCAGGCTTATCAAAATAATCATTAGCCATGGAAACGGACTCATCTTCGGCCTTCTTGACGACATAATCGACGCTATAGGTTCCATCGTCCGGAGCGGCAGAAACCTGAAGCAACGGCTGCACAGTGTAGGTAAACATCAGTACGAGCATGAACACCAGTCCTAATTTTTTTCGAATCGTCATGCTATAAACCTACCCCCTTTCAAAACTAGTGTAATTATCAATGATAATCATTATCACTTATGTGACAAAAAAAAAGCAACTCCTGCTCCCCTTTTTCCCTTATATTTTCCAAGCTCACTTGTAATGTGCCAGTAAACAGGTACAAATTGGGTGATGACACGATGATAATGCGATACTTCAAATTTTGTCAATCCTTATTTTAATATCTTCTTTTTTAAAAAAATCTTTATTTTCGCAACCTATTTGTTGAAATCTCTGCGCCACAGCCCCACATTCAGCACCTAGCAATGATTGTTGTAAACTGCATATAACAATTATTCTACTCTATTTTTTATGCGTAATTTGGTGATTAAAACCATTCTTTTGAGTTCCTCGATTATCGCCTGATCACTTAACAATCTCAACTAAAATCACATACATCATGTCTATTCTAAGTTCAAGCCCAGATATCAATGTTCACTCCTGCAATTGTGAATATTGTTTGACAACGATAATGATATTCATTATCATTTAAACGGGAAAGAGCCATTTCATTCCTTACTTTCATCCCTCATCAAGCGCTTCTTCCGAAAATCTGCTATGAGGGTAAAATCAATCACACAGGAGGTTATCCATGGCTAAACAATGGCATGCACCTCTCCTGCTTCTAACTTTGTGCGCCTTCCTGCTCACCGCTTGCGGATCAGTTGGAGATACGGAAGTTGCTGACGCAGATGCCGCTCTGCCAGCGTTGACCCTAACCGATTTTGCGGAAAGGCAAGTCAGCTTCCCCTCTGTGCCTCAGCATATTGTAGCGCTGGGCAATGGAGAAGCGGATATTATTATCGCACTGGGAGGAACTTTGGTCGGTAAACCGACTACAAGCACCCCGCTTAAGGGAACCGAAGAAGTCATGCAGATCGGTACAGCGCATGAAGTAGATCTGGAGAAGATCGCCTATCTTAAGGCAGATGCTGTGCTTGGTAATACGCAGATGAATGCCAAAGATATCCCAGCTATTGAGGGTATCGGGGCCAAAATGGTACTTACACAGGCCAACTCAGTAGCAGACATCACGAAGCAAATTCGCCTTTTCGGTCAAATGCTGAAGAAGGAGTCTGAAGCGCAGCAGTTAAGTGCAGATATTGAGGCCGAGGTAAAGGCAGCAACCACTAATCGCACAGGTGAGAAACCACGGGTACTGCTGGTTTATGGTGCTCCCGGTACCTATATGGTGGCGCTACCGAACTCTCTGGGCGGAAATATTCTGGAGCTTGCTGGTGGAGACAATATTGCAGCGGATTATCCCGCGCTGCAGAGCTATCCGCAATATGCCACGCTGAATACAGAACGGGTCATGGAAGCCAATCCACAGATCATCCTTATCATGACCCACGGGAATGGTGAGGAAGTGCAGAAGGGCTTTGAACAGGAAATGCGGCAGAATGCGGCTTGGAGTTCTATCGATGCCGTCGTACATAACCGGGTTCGCGTACTTCCCGCCGATCTGTTTGGCACGAATCCCGGAACAAGGGTGACCGAAGCCTTACAGCTTCTCGTATCGTTGTTCGCCGACTTGGAGGCGCAATGAACAAGGAGCAACGCAATACTCGCAGAACTCTTGCCTGCATCATTGCTCCTATTCTGCTGCTGTTGGCCTGTCTGTATGGGCTAACTTATGGATCTGTTCCCATTTCTCCCAGTGAAGTCTGGTCCATCCTGCTGGGCGACCGCCCGGAAACAACCGGGCTGATTATTATGGACCTAAGGTTGCCCAGAGTACTAATCGGGCTCCTGGTGGGCGCTTGCTTAGCTGTGTCCGGCGCGCTACTTCAAGGGGTCATGTCCAATCCCCTGGCCGATCCAGGCATTATCGGCGTCTCTGCGGGTGGGGGGTTAGCCGCCGTCATTGCGATGGTTGTTCTGCCGCAGTACAGTTATCTGCTGCCTGCCGGAGCTTTTCTTGGCTCGTTTCTGGCCGCGATCATGATTTACCTGCTGGCCTGGGACAGCGGCGCTTCTCCCATGAAAATTGTGCTAGCTGGCGTGGCGATCAATGCACTTCTGGGCGCTGCTATGAACGGATTCATGGTCGTTTTCAGCGACCGCGTTCAGGCGGTGCTGCCCTGGTTATCCGGTGGACTCAGCGGACGCAGTTGGCATCATCTCGGCTTCGCAGCGCCATATGCCCTGATCGGGTTAGCCTTATCGCTCCTTGCCATTAAGCCAGCAAATCTTCTACTTCTCGGGGATGATTCTGCCCGGCTACTCGGGCTACGGGCGGAAGTGTCACGCTTCCTGATTATTGTGCTGGCCGCACTTCTTGCTGGAACCGCCGTCAGCGTGGCCGGACTAGTCGGCTTCGTCGGGCTGGTTGTTCCGCACGCGGTTCGTCTGCTGATAGGCGGGGATTACCGCTTTCTGCTACCGGTCTCCATGCTGGGCGGCGCTGCCCTTGTCGTATTTACGGATACGGCTGCCCGCACTTGGTTCGATCCAGTGGAGTTGCCGGTTGGGATTCTGCTTGCCGGAGTAGGCGCACCCTTTTTCCTCTACCTGCTTCGCAGAAAGAGGTTGACTCCATGAGCCCAAGCAGTAATACAATCAAAATTTCTCCGGCCATTGAATGCCAACAGCTGCAGTATGCACACGGTGGCTTCAGGCTAAAAAATATCGAGCTTAGCGTTCCGTATGGGCAACTCACTGCGATTGTGGGCCCCAACGGCTCGGGGAAATCCACGCTGCTTCGCATCTTAGCCGGACTTACCACTCCAGAGTCAGAAGGAGTACGGATTCTCGGCGAAGAGCTGCGCAAGTTCCCGCGCCGTAAATTGGCCCGTACCCTAGCAATGCTGCCCCAGTCCAAGCATGTACCGGAGAATTTAACCGTTCGCGAACTGGTAGCCTACGGCCGTTCTCCATACCAAAGCCCATGGAACTACTCGGCAAGCGCCGAGGACAACCAATGGATTAATCATGCGCTTAAGCTGACGGGTACCTCCAGTTACGCGGACCGCATGTTCCATACCTTATCCGGAGGTGAGCAGCAAAGAGCCAGAATCGCCATGACCCTGGCTCAAAATACGGACATTATGCTTCTTGATGAACCGACTACTTTTCTGGACATCACCCATCAGTTCGATGTCATGAACATGCTTGCGTCCATCAATCGAGAGACTGGAATCACCATTGTGATGGTACTGCATGATCTGCCGCAAGCCGTCGCTTTCAGTCACCATATGATTGCACTGCGTGGCGGTGTCGTTGTAACCGAGGGAAGTCCGCGAGTGCTGCTGGATGCTAACTTTTTAAAGAACGTATATGACCTTGAGGCTTCAGTGACTTATGTAGAGAATTACCCTGTCATTATTCCCAAACCCTATTATAAATTGGAGGAATGAACCATGATTATCGTAAACAACACTTCTCAAATTTCCAAAGGCCAGGCTTCGCTGCTGATTAACCGATTCGATAAGGTCGGCAAGGTTGAAGAAATGGAAGGGTTTCTCGGTCTCGAGGTACTCCTAAATGAAAAGCCAGCCGAATATGACGAAGTAACCATCTGCACGCGCTGGGAGTCCAAAGAAGCTTTTCAGGGCTGGACCCGTAGCGACGCCTTCCGCGAGTCGCATTCCCACCGGCAGACGCCAGAATATATTCTATCGAACACTATTTCTTTCCATGAGGTTAAAATCGTTCGTAATCCAATCAGTGCCTGATCTTGGCTTAGTTAAGAGTATTAAGATCATAGAAAAAGCAAAGAAAAGCGACCCTTATAGGTCGCTTTCTAATACTCCTTTGAAGCTGAGGCACGTCGAACCGCTGTTTGAAAATTTTATTGAAGCACAGTTTAGAAAAAACTATCTATTCCAACTTCATATAATACAGATTCGCCGTACTATCCTTCGTTATGATATGTGCGCCCGCCGTAATGGAGACAGTGGCAATGCCATTCGTTATAGGATAACTTGTTCCATCCACTTTGATTTTGGTTCCTTCTGTGTTGAACACTAGGGTTAGGGTTGAAGCTTTAGCAGCTGTGAACTGAATACTGGTTGCACTCTCAATTTTTAGACATTGGGTTAGGGTTGAACCCTGATATGTCACATTTCCCTTACTGGTTGAGAGATTCCCCTGAATATTAAAGAAGCTGCTCGTTGTTCCATCAGTGGTAAAGTTATGCAAGGTTGCTTCCGCTGAAGGCACTGGCGTGCCCGCTGGAGTCGGTGTAGGTACAGGTGTTGGTGTTATTGTTGGAGATGGTGTTGCTGTTTGCACAGGAGTAGCTGTTGGAGTCGGACTTGTTGGGTTTGAATTGCCCCCTACAGAGACAAGCCCCGTTGTGTAGCTTCTGATTGCAGACATCAGCGCTGTATTCAGCGCATACGATGCATCATCCACGGAATCATTAAATGCCCATGTGAAGTCTCCGCCATTCAGACGTCCGGCTTTTGCCGTAACAACCTGTTCTACATTGCTTACGTTATCAATATTCGATACGTTCACTCCGGTTTGGACGCTCGTATCGAAGTTATTATATGCTGTTCCGCCTTTTAATGCTTTGTATGAGCCTGGGACGGATTCATTTCTAGACGAGGCTAAGTAGGCATCAAATGAGGCTGCATTAGCAGGAGCTGTGCCTGTATTGGAGTTAGCGTAGATAAGACTTGAAGCATCAACAATTAGATTGTTATAAGCTTTAATCACACCTCCATTTTCACCCGAGAACGTACCCTCACCTAAAGCATCTGTACCCTGTAAAGAACTAAGCATTGGGTCTTTAGTATTTCTAAATACATTGGATTCCACAAAAGCCGAAGCTCCGGTTGTAACGCCGACACCATATTTCGAGACTCCATCATAGAAGTTATTATAGACGTGAACAGAGGCCACTCTGATCCGCGGATGACGGGAGTCCGAATGATCGAACCAGTTATGGTGGAAGGTAACAAAGAATTCTGCAGACTCACTAAGTCCGACTAGAGCAGCCTTTCCGGAATCAAAGTAGTGATTATACGAGATGGTAATGTACGTCGATCCTTTTTTGAGGTCCGTAGATCCGTCACCCTTGGCTTGGTCTGCATCGCTCCCTGCGGATCCATAGAAAATATCATTATTATGCACCCATACATTCGCATTGCCTGTGTCCATTGAAATGCCATCGTCAGGAAATAACATCACACCCAGATTTCTTACTTCCAAATTACCAACATATCTAAGCAGCAACCCCCAACTGTATGCATAAGCATCTTTTCCGATACCTTCGATTGTAATATTCATTTCCGAATAATTATTTTTACCTTTGACTTCAAGATATCCACTGCTGTTAAGCTGTCCGCTCAGGTCAGCAGCTGTAACTTTACCGATAATTCGGATGGCAAGTGGGGTTGTATCATAACCCTTTTGTCTCAGAGCCAAGATACTACCAAGACCAACGCCAGTTTGTACAGCACCTGAGCTGTTGATTTTCACATCAAGTGTTATGGTTTTCGCATTCTGAGATGTTATATAAAGCACTTGAGCACCATTCCTAAGGGTTCCATTCTCATTATAAGCACCAGAACCCGTACCAAATGGCGAGCTTGCCGAAAAAGAAAATCCAGATCGATCGTATGACGTTACGGATAACGTATTTGATACTGCACTTGCCGCTCCTCCCCCCGACAGGGTAGCTTCAACCTTCATTACATAACTTCCAGCTGCAAGCCCTACAGCATCCGCTCTCCAATAGGAAGAATATTTGCGGATCAATTCATTATCAATCTGTTGGTACCCCGAATCTGACGCGCTTGCCTGTTTAACATATACGTTATATCCTGTCGCATTACTTACAGGTGACCATTCCACATATGCCGCTTCATTCCAGCCTCCACTGCCTGTTATCGAAAGACCAGCAGCATGCACTACTGTATTTGTCCATCCACCTGCTATCAAAGAAAGTGCAAGAGAAAACAACACACCAATACTGATTACCTTGGCAATACTTTTTTTCATTTTATTCCCTCCTGAAATATTACATTTTATAGAACTGAAACATCCCCAACATATCAGAACAGAAATCAGTTCCGATACAATCATTTCCTCATATTTTTCACATCTAACAGTATTCTGAGTTAATGATTATAGGACAGAGCATTGATACATCCGTACTCTCGGCAATGTATCCTGGGCTCTTGTGAAAATACAACACGAATAGCCACACAGTAGCCAGCACATAATAAAAATCACAACCATTAGATAATCAAGGGAGGAGCTTTCAATTGAGTGCAAATCAACCAGATAAGAATCTAATCAACACAGTAAAAGAACTGGAAGCCACGCCCGTAAACAGCCTGGAAGCCCAACAGCAGCAGCAAGCCCGTAATGATCGCCGCAAACAAGCTCTGCATGACAGCGATGGCAAATTCTCAGAAAATGAATCTGGGAACTTCCATTAGAGTCTTCAGCTATGCCCGAACCCCAATAAACCGCACGTTTTATGATTCTTTCCAAAATGAAAAAAGCGTAAAAAAGCGACCACGATGGTCGCTTTTTTACTGATATTAAGAAATGCCTTCTCCTGCAAATCATTTTTATCTTCAGTATCCGGATGAATACTCTTTGCTTTCTTTTAAGCGAGCAATATCATGGCCCGTCGGGTTTTGGAAGACACGAAGCCCAAATATCGGTACAACTGCAAAAATGTGATCAAAGATATCAGCTTGAACCGATTCATACACCACCCAGTTAGTATCATTGCTAAACGCGTAGATTTCTAAGGGCAGTCCATTATCCTCTGGCGCTAGCTGTCTGACGATCAGTGTCATATCCTTATGAATTTTAGGATGATTCCTCAGATATTCATGGATATATTCTCTGAATACACCAACATTAGTGAGATGTCTTCCATTTACTTTACTCTCCGTATTGATTTGATGTTCGATATTATAAATGCTAATTTCATTTAATCTTGCCTTTATAAAATCGGAAAGGTAGTGAATCTTCTGGAATTCCTCCATCATTTCTTTTGTACAAAAGCATATGCTGCTTGTATCGATATGAACACTTCGTTTAATCCTTCTGCCGCCAGATACTTGCATGCCCCTCCAGTTTTTGAACGAGTCTGAAATAAGGGCGTAGCTAGGAATCATGGTGATTGTTTTATCGAAATTCATAACCTTTACCGTATTCAATGTAATGTCAATTACATCACCATCCGCATTATATTTTGGCATTTCGATCCAGTCACCTACACGCACCATATCATTCGATGATAATTGAACACCTGCCACCAAGCCCAATATAGAATCTTTGAAAATTAGCATAAAAACAGCTGATAATGCACCTAACCCACTAAGTATAATCAGTGGATTCTGACCAACGAGGTTAGAGATCACCACAATAACACCAATGATAAATAGAATAATCTTTGCAACCTGAATGTACCCTTTAATCGGTCTAATCTTGGAGATCTCAAACGAGCGATAAATAGCATCGATTGCATTAAGTAGTGCATTAAACACTGTGATAGTTACGATAATCATATAAGTTAAGGCGGATTTTTCAATAAAAGCCTGATATAGCGGAAAGATAGACGCAGAATAATAGATGATGAAGGCTGGCGCGAGATGCGACAGCTTGTGAAACACTTTTTTCTCCAAAACGATATTATCCCACGAATACCGATCCTTACTAATGAAATGAATAATTATCTTCAGCACAATCTTTTTGGCTATTAAATTGGCCAATATAGAGAGTAGTGCTATAAATAAGACCATGATTATATTCGAAAGATAAACTGTCATTTGTTCGCTTACACCGTATTCTGCTAGTTGATCTTTAATAAAGTTCATCATTTTCCTCCTGCTGCGTGTTCTTAGATTGTTGTTTGATGAAATAGTCTAGTACTAAACTAACATTCAACACTTCGGTCGTTGCGGGTTAACTATTATTGCCTAGTTTTAACTAGTTGGATTAACCTTGTCAACGCGCTTGAGTAAATCGAGTCATGCCTATGCACAAACCATACCTGCAAATCTCGATACTCTTCAGGCAAACGGTGGGAAGTAATTATGCCCTGTTCTTCAGCCTTGGCTATCGATGACTGTGGCAGCATAGACACACCGAGTCCAGAGGAAACGCCATCTAGAATAACTGCTAATGTTCCAAATTCCATTATCTGATAAGTGGTCAGGCCAGTGCCTCTCAGAAAACTCTCTGCTTTTGCCCGATGCGTACATCCAACGTCAAAGAACAACATCGGTTTCATGAGTAGATCATACATTTCGTTTTGTCCCGGCTCAGAGATCAACACCAACTCCTCTTCAAAGGCCGCAATATGTTCTATATCTGGATCATCAACAGGACCATAGACGAACGCTCCATCAAGCTCGTAATCCAGCACCTTTTGTAAGAGCGTATGTGTCACACCCGTAGTGAGCGATAAATTAACATCCGGATATCGTGATTGATACTCGGCCAATAGCGGAGTCAGATGAATGACTGCTGTCGCTTCAATGGAGCCTATCCGAAGAGGCCCTGCAGGATGGTCCGAATATTGTGTAGTTTTCACAGCCTCATCCATCAGAGCCAGTATCTTATCCGCATATTCCAGTAAATTTTCGCCAGCCAAAGTTAGCGTCATTCCTCGATTGGACCTCCGAAAAAGAGGGGTTTTCAACTGCGCCTCAAGATACTGAATTCGAGTCGTCACATTAGATTGTACATAATTTAACATTTGCGCAGCCTTGGTTATACTACCCTCTTGAGCTACAGCTTGAAATATTCTTAAATCTCCGCTTTCCATTTCTATGTCACCTGCTTGGTATGATCATTTATGATACTCATATTCGGTTTTGTTCATTTTACTGTATGATTCCCACTCTGTACAATTCAGAATAGATTCATTGAAATACGAATTACTGGAGGATTAGGATGAAAGCAATCGTACATGCTGGGATGAACGGCTTGAAGAGCCTGACATATGAAGACGTTGTTGACAAACAGCCGGGCTTCGGCGAAGTAAAAGTAAGGCTTAAAACCGCAGGGTTAAATCATCGAGACTTATTTCTCATGGCGGATCGAACAAATGAGGATTCTCCCCTGATTATGGGCTCTGATGGGGCGGGTATAATTGAAGCGGTAGGTGAAGGCGTAACATCACTTACAGTAGGTACCGATGTAATCATTAATCCGTGTATCGGATGGGAAATCACCCACGATGTCCCGAATGTTCCGGCCATAGTGGGCGGCCCTTCAGATGGTACATTTGCCGAGTCTATCATCATCCCTGTGCAAAATGCCATCAGTAAGCCGGCTTATTTGTCTTGGGAAGAAGCGGGCGTGTTGCCCTTATCTGCCTTGACAGCCTATCGGGCTTTGTTTACGAGAGGCCGCTTACAGCAAGGTGAACATATCCTTATTCCAGGTATTGGTGGCGGTGTGGCTACTTATGCCATGCTTATGGCTTCAGCAGCGGGTGCACGAGTCAGTGTCACATCACGAAGGGAAACAAAAAGACAAGTTGCTCTTGCACATGGAGCAGATCATGCCTTTGACAGTTATAGTGATTGGAAGGAAAGTATGAACGGAGAAACAGTAGATCTCATCCTGGATAGTATCGGGCCAGCGACGTTCCAACAGTACTTTGATATCATTAAGCCAAATGGCCGGATCGTCACGTTTGGGGCAAGCTCAGGAGATCGAATGGAATTAGCAGTACGATCCATATTTTTTCCCCAAATCAGTGTCATCGGAACCTCAATGGGAAGCAGTGAAGAGTTTGTTGCGATGCTTCAATTTATGGAACTCCACTCGATACGCCCTATCATTGATAGTATGTATCCTTTACAAGATACCTTTCAAGCCTTTCAGCGAATGCAACAGGGCGAGCAGTTTGGGAATATTGGAATAAGAATTGATTGAAAAAAGACACCTCTCAAGGTGTCTTTTACTTACTCCAAACGGAGCAGAGCCGTGGCATGGCAAATCTATTAGCCGCCGTGTGTTCAATGCATGCAAGTATTCCACCGCAACGTTTCAAGAGTCTGCAACCTCTAGCCTCTTATGTGGTGCCGGCACGTCGTTTAGCAAGCGCCATCGCAGCGACATGGCCTGAGCTCCAGGCCCATTGCAGGTTATAGCCGCCGCAATCACCATCGACATCCATCACCTCACCTGCCAAATAAAGCCCAGGTACAATCTTAGATTCCAACGTTCCTTCAACTAGGTCAGTCGTATCGATCCCACCAGCTGTTGTTTGTGCATTCGTGAAGCTATTGGTATCGGCCACTTTAAATTCCCAACGCTTCATGAGTCGATAAAATATTTTCTTAGTTTTCCACGATAAATCCTCACAGAGCAGGTGAACCTGTTGATCAATTCCCGCTTCCTTCAGCAGAACCGGAATCAACTTCTTGCTGATGATGCCGATAAAGGCGTCCGCAACTGTCCGGTGCCCGAAGATCGCCCAGTGTGTTTCCAGAAAATCAATTACCTCTTCTTCCGTACGTTCCGGCATCATATCAACCGACAATGTCACGGACTCTCCTCTTCCGAGATTATACGCAGCCTTCCTGCTTAGCTGAAGTATTGGCGGGCCCGAGATGCCATAGTCCGTGAAAAGAATTTCACCATATTCACTGCGGATGACTTCATTGTTTACGATAATATGACCTAATCCCTCGAATTTGATGCCAGATAGTTCCTTTAAATACGGATAATCTAACTTCAATTGCACAATGCCTGCCACAGGATGAATCATAGTATGTCCCAGCCGTTCGACAAGCGTATAACCGGATCCATCTGTTCCCGTTTTCGGAGCAGTAAGACCCCCCGTACATAGAAAGAGGTATTCGCTGGTATACTCGACTAGCTCCTCTGTCTCCGTTTGGCATTTAATCGTAAAGCGCGGATGTTCCTCCGAAACGATAATATCCAACACTTTATGTTTATAATATACGGGAACATTCCGATCCTCCAGCGCCAGCTTAAATACACCCGGCACCGAAGCCGCCTGCAGCGACATCGGATACATCCGGCCATTCTCCAAGCTTACAAAAGGAAGCCCGAGCGAGGAGAAAAATTCGATCGTTTGGCGGACACCGAATTGCCGCAATACATGTATTGGGAATCCTTCCTGATTACTGTGATACTTGTGTGATAAAGCGGCCGCTTCATCCGTACCGGTGGCGGTGGATTGGTTCGTAATGTTGCAACGCCCGTTACCCGTCGTTATTATTTTCTTCCCAAGCCGGTCATTGCTTTCAATAATTGCTGTATCAATACCTTGATCCCTCGCTGTAACTGCAGCCATTAGACCTGCAGCACCCCCACCGATAATGAACAGCTCGTGGTGCTTAGAAGTCTGATCCTTATACATGTTAATTGATGCATCCCTTTTCCTAATAAATTTATTGAATTGACTTAGCTAGCGCCATGGCGGCCACATATCCGGAACTCCAGGCCCATTGCAGGTTATAGCCGCCGAAATCTCCGTCCACATCCATCACTTCGCCAGCCAAATACAGCCCAGGCACCAGCTTGGATTCCAGCGTTCCCTCGATTAGTTCAGTCGTATCGATGCCACCAGCTGTCACTTGCGCATTCGTAAAGCCATTGGTATCCGTCACTTTAAATTCCCAACGCTTCAAGATTCGATAAAATGTCCTCTTGGTTTTCATCGATAGATCCTGGCAAAGTAGCTGTGGCTGCTGGTCGATGCCTGCCTCCTTCAGCAGGACAGAAACCAACTTCTTGTTGAAGATACCCACAAGAGAATCTGAAACAGTCCGGTGTCCAAAGGTCTCCCAGAGCATTTCCAAAAAATTAACTAGCTCTTCCTCCGTGCGGTCCGGCATCAGATCAACCGATACTGTCACATTCTCTCCTCTTGCGAGATAATAAGAAGCTACCCTGCTTAGCTGGAGAGCTGCCGGACCAGAAATGCCATAATCCGTGAAAGCAATCTCACCAGATGCACTGAGAATGTTTTTACCATTTACAAAGATATGGGCTTGTCCCTGAAATTTGATACTGGTCAGCGCCCTCATATTCGGATACTTTAGCTTCAATTGCACAATGGCTGGCAAAGGCTCGACCAGGGAGTGCCCCAGACGTTCGGCAAGGATATAACCAGGAGGTTCTTTTCCCGCATTTGGACCGGTAAGGCCACCCGCACAGAGAAATAGATATTCACTGGTATAAACAACCTCTTGTACCTCCCCCTCCTCTGTTTCCGTTTGGCATTTTATCGTGAAGCGCGGATGATTCGTCGAAACAGTAACATCCAACACTTTGTTCTTGAGGTATACCGGAACATTCCGATCCTCCAGCGCAAGCTGAAAAATATCCTGCACCGCTGCAGCTTGCAGCGACATCGGATACATCAAGCCCTCCTTCAATCTTGTAAGCGGAAGCCCGAGCAAGGAGAAAAAATCAATGGTTTGACGAATGCCAAATTGCTGTAATACCGCCAATGGAAATCCAGCCTGATTACTGTGGTACTTACGCGACAAAGCGACCGCTTCATCCGTACCCGTCGCAGTGGAATCATTCGTAATGTTGCAGCGGCCATCACCTGTCATTAATATCTTCTTTCCAATCCGGTCGTTGCTCTCCAGAATGGCAGTATCGATACCCATATCACGCGCAGTAACAGCGGCCATTAGTCCGGCAGCACCCGCGCCGATAATTAACAGCTTATGGTGGGTACTTTGAAATTGATTCATGATGATCTCACCCTATTTCTTATTCTAAATAAATATTATAGCATTAAGTAACTATTAAATCCTTTATCTATAGGTATACCGTTCGCGAGGAAATGCTCTATATCCCTATTTTTCCACTATTGTATATACCTTAAACTCAATAATTAATTATATCAAAATAAAAAGACAACGCAGCATATAAAGAAAGAGAGCATGCGTTTAAACAATTCTTTCAGATTCACGTATGAGAATATATTAGTATTAATAATCACCGTACCTTCACCCGTCGTCTTCATACCCCCTAGTAAGTGAGTCATGCTGATATTGCTACTGTATCCACTAACAGCAAGCCCCAGAACAGTCTAAGGATAAGCCGTTTAACCGCCACGTATTGTCCGAAACTTCCGTTAGAATGAAAAAAGACACCCTTCAAGGTGTCTTTCGCTGATACTCCATATACTAATTCCCTGCAGAATTAAGATACGTTTCAGCTTCTTCTATCGATTCATACAAGTTTGCAATATCTTTAAACATACGATACATTTGCGCTTTGTAGAACGAGGTAGGCGCAACATACACCCATTTGTGTTTTGTAGAGATTCCAGCTTTGACAGCTTCTTCACTAGTTGGAGCAAGAATTGCCAACACTTCTTGCTTAAATACCAGGCCACCAGTAATTACAGTCATACCTGTAAACCCTCGCTTAGTTTTCTTCAGTACTTTCGGAAATTGTTCCGCATACGCAAGGGCATCCTCAACATCCATACCGTCCGATGTTACAATAATTCTGTTTTTGTTTTTAACATAATCAATAGTAAAGCTCATGATAGTAATTCCTCCGAATGTTTTTCTTTTTGGATGCTTAATACCATAATTTTATATCAATTCGAGTTCTTATAGATGTAGTTTCGGAAAATGTGCCATTAATTATTAACTTCAAAGTGAATGATCTTATTCAAGATGTAGACAATAGGTCTGCAATAATGAACACATTTAGTTCCCCATAACTCCTTGTCTAGATTCGGTGTACAATCCAAGCACTAAACAGCAAAAAACCCGCTAATTCAGCGGGTTTTTCTTATGGAGCCGAGGGGAGTCGAACCCCTGTCCGAAGATAACGGCACATAAGCTTCTACGAGTGTAGTCACAGTTTTGATGTCACCCGAGTATCGCCCCGTAACCGGCTATACGTTGGGTCAGCCTGATTATCTTCTTCCGTTGACCCCAGGCGGAGACCAGACGGCGTATCCCACTACTTGTTAGCCCCTATCCCTGTCACATGGGCGATGCAGGGTAGAAGCACGCGCGCAGTTTCTTAGGCTGCGAAAGCGTAGTTGTTTTGTTGTTTGCCGTTTAATAGGCTTTAGCGTTGATGAAGCGGACGCGTCCCCACTACTCGCTACTCATGCTCGAACTACCCCCGTCGAATCCAAGAACGGCCCCTCATTAAAAAGGGCGCTTCGGATCAAGCGGATCTTCCAAGCAAGAGAGATCCAATCCACAGCTTCTTCTTGAAGAAGTCTGTAACGAAGCAATAATCTTACTTACTCAGTATATCACATTTATCAATACTTTAACACGTGGGTTAAAGGAATTGAAGGTGGAAACTGGTACTCATTTGAATCGTCCATTCTTCCTAGATTATCTGGCGATCTTTTGCTTCTCACGCAATACACGCTGGATATCACGCTGAGCATCACGCTTAGCAGCAGAGTCACGTTTATCGTACTCTTTCTTACCTTTACCAAGACCAATTAACAGCTTCGCATAGCCATTTCGCACATAAACCTTGAGTGGCACAATCGTAAATCCATCTCGCTTGGACAAGCCCAGCAGTTTATGAATTTGCTCCTTATGCATCAGCAATTTACGAGTACGCGTCGGGTCCGTAGGGTTAGCACGATTACCTTGTTCAAACGGGCTGATATGCATGTTGTGAATGTGAATCTCACCGTTACGGATCGTAGCAAAAGCATCTCCAATATTAGCGCGGCCATTACGCAGCGACTTGATCTCTGTACCTGTCAGCACCAAGCCAGCTTCATAAGTATCCTCGATAAAATAATCATGGGAAGCTTTTTTGTTCTGGGCAAGTACTTTCCCGTCTGCTTTTTTACCCATGAGAATCACTCCTTGAATCATATTCATAAGTTAAAGTAACCATGTCTCTCTAATCTTAAACGACATAGTCATCGAACGTCTGATCTATATTGTAACAAATGGAATCGATTGTGCGCAAGGAAGGATCAGGTAATCCTTTCTCGGCCATTTTGACAACTAGTTGTCAGTAAGTTTACCCAATAGTTAACTTTAATTACATTTGTTTGTAAAAATACGTTTGTGTTTCTTTATTCACACATCCCAGTCCACTCATACCCTTTTCTATTCACTCTTTCCCTCCGACGCTTCGCTAAAGCTACATAAATGCACTTTATACATCTATTTAATATATTTAGACGCTCGATGGTTGTTTAGTTGTACTTTCTGCAGTTAAAAACTCGAAAACATGCGGTTTTGAAGATACTGATCAGATTTAGTTGTACAAAGTGCAATTAACCTCAATCTCTACTGAAACACCGGAATTTTAACTGCACATTATGCAATCAAAAAATAAGCATCGTTATAACACTGGTTACTTCGCTCCAATCCAAGTGTCAAAGTCACAAAATGACACTGTCTCATAGCTTCTTCAGGCTATTACTCAACAACTTGTGGAAACCAATAGTCTCGTTCAGAAACGAGAATTTCACACTTGAGCAGCGAAAAAAAATTAAAAAAGCACTGCCCCCTCAAAGGAGACAGTGCTTAATCTTGCGTCATAGAGCTACGTAACGCAGTCCAATAACGTTATTTATTTCTTCTTTCTCTTACGAGGAGCTCCGTCTGGAGCGCTGCCTGTAGTATCGCTACGTTTAGAAGCGGCTTGTTCCGACGTCTGAACGTTACCCGGTGTCACGGATTGACCGATGAACACACCGCTTTTGTTCTTCTTTTTCCGGCGACCTTTACCTGTTGGAGCACCGCCACGGCCTTCTCCACCGCCAAAGTTACCACCGCGGTCCTCACGGCTACGGAACTTCGTGCTGCCGTCCAGACCGCGGACTTCGCCGCCGGAAGAGTCAGACGCAGGAGCGCCATATCCGCCTTTGCCGGAGCCAAAGCCGAAGCTAATGCCGCGTCCACCACCGGCACCGCCGTTGTCACCGCCGCGGCCTCGCCCGCCGCTGCGCTCACGCGGCGCGCCTGCGTTGCCGGCTTCGCCTCCGCGCTCTGCACCGGTGCTTCCGCCCGGCGCCGCCACTACCCGGCTCGCATCCTCGCCGGTATCACGCCCGCGCTTCCGCTTTCCGCGTCCGCCCGGTGCAACACCGGCCGCTTCGCGCGGCCCTTCGCCGGCGCGCACACCAGCGCCCGGCTTGCTCTTGCCCGCGCCTACAACAGCGCCGGGCTTGCCTTTACCGCCGCGGCCCTTGCCGCCGCCGGCTTTACCCCCAGCGGCTGGCTTGCCGAAGCCGCCAGCCCCACGGCCGCCCTTGCCACCGCGGCCGCCTCCAAAGCCACCGCCGCGATGTTCACCTGGCGCGCGTGGCTTCATGTCGACCAACTCGAAATCGATCGTGTGGTCATCCATATTTACCTTGGCGACTCGAATCTTCACCTCGTCACCAATGCGGAACACCCGCGATGTGCGCTCGCCAATGAGCGCCATATGCGCTTCGTCGAAGTGATAATAATCGTCGCTCATAGCGCTGAGACGAATAAGGCCTTCGACAGTATTATCCAGCTCGATGAACATTCCGAAGCTGGTCACACTGCTGACCATTGCCTCGAATTCCTCGCCTACTTTATCCTGCATATATTCAGCTTTCTTCAGCTGCTCTGTATCGCGTTCTGCTTCTACCGCTACACGCTCACGCTCCGAGGACTGCTGAGCAATATCCGGCATCCGGCCGGCCAAATAATCATGCCGTTTCTGGCTCAGCGCCCCTCCATTCTCAATCACTTCACGCATTACGCGGTGAATGACCAGATCGGGGTAACGGCGAATCGGCGAAGTGAAGTGGGAATAGTATTCCGCAGCCAGTCCGAAATGGCCTGTGCTCTCCGCATCATATTTCGCCTGCTTCATGGAACGCAACATCATTGTGCTAATAACGGTCTGTTCTTTAGTCCCTTGGATTTGCTCCAACAGATCCTGCAAAGCACGTGGATGAACCGAATTGCCACGTCCCTTCACGTGATATCCGAAATTAGCTGCAAAAGCCATAAAATTCTGCAGCTTCTCTGGATCCGGATCTTCATGAATCCGGTAAAGGAACGGAACCTTCAACCAGTGAAAATGCTCCGCGACTGTTTCATTCGCCGCGAGCATAAATTCCTCGATAATTTGCTCAGCTACAGAACGCTCACGCTTCACAATATCTACAGCCTTGCCGTTCTCATCTACGATGATTTTGCTCTCTTCAAAGTCAAAATCAACCGCGCCCCGCCGCATCCGCGCATCACGCAGCTTCATCGCCAATTCTTTCATGAGACGGAAATCATCAATTAATGGACTATAGCGCTCCAGCAATTCTGGATCTTCATCCTCCAAAATTTTGCGGACATTGGAATAAGTCATTCTTTCCTTGGTGCGAATCACACTTGTAAAGACATCGTGCTTCACGACTTTCATGTGTTCGTTAAATTCCATCTCACAGGACATCGTTAAGCGGTCTACCTGTGGATTCAAACTGCAAATCCCGTTAGACAAACGATGAGGCAGCATCGGAATGACCCGATCGACCAAGTACACACTACAGCCCCGATCATAGGCTTCTTTATCGAGCTCAGAGCTCTCACGCACATAATAACCTACATCCGCAATATGCACGCCTAGCTTGTAATGCCCATTCTCCAGCCGCTGAACATTAACCGCATCATCCAAGTCTTTAGCATCTTCGCCATCTATCGTGACAATGTTCAGTCCACGCAAATCGCGTCGTCCCTGCTCAGCAATTTCCTCTTCTGTGATGGATTCCGGAGCGTTGTCCGCTTCGTTCATCACTTCAGCGGGAAAGGCCTCTGGCAGCTGATGCTTACGGATAATAGATAGAATATCAACTCCCGGATCATCCTTATGTCCGAGGATTTCAATAATTTCACCCTCTGCCGCTGATCGGCCTTCTGGATAATTAACAATGCGCACAACGACCTTTTGGCCGTCTACCGCTCCCATGAAGGATTGCTTTGGAATAAAAATATCACGGTTAATCCGTTTATCATCAGGCAGCACAAAACCATAGGTCTCCAAGTTTTGAAATACGCCAACTGTCTGCAATACGCCTCGTTTTACAATACGTTCAACTTCACCTTCCATACGTCCGCCGGACGGACTTTTAGAAGTAATACGGATTAGGACGATATCTCCATTCATAGCTCCCTTAAGATCATTCGCATGGATATATACGTCAGGATGATCACGATCATCCGGGATAAGAAAAGCGAAGCCTTTCGCATGAGCCTGTAACCGGCCTCGCAGTAAATCCATTCGTTCCGGCACGCCATAACGTGCATTTCGAGTTAATACAATTCTTCCGTCCTGCTCTAATTCAATTAGTAGTTCCTCGAACTTTTTAAACCCTGTGCTATCTTCTAGAGCAAAATGGCTCACCAGCTCTTCATAAGTCATTGGTTTATATGCAGTTTCCCGCATGAAATCGAGTAATATTTCTTGTGTTATCATGTTCGTCACCCCAACCCTCCGCGGCTCCAAGCCGCTGGCAAATATGTATGTCTTGTCCTGCTCTGTAGTAATGCCAAGTAAATTTTACCTTTACCTACTTCATACCCTAGTATACACGAAATCAATCCTGCGCATCCCTGTTACTGTCATCCAAAGGTAAACGCAGTACAAAATTTCACTCCACCGAAAAAGAAAGTCTTCTTTATGATGCTTTTCGTACCGAATTCTTTATTCTTACTACTATGAAAAGAAAAGCACCAACAGGTGCTTCTCCTTTTAATTATAACAAAAAAGCCTTCACTCCATTCCATTCAGAACAGAGCGAGGGCTTACTGTAGGTACTTTAGTCAATGAAAACAGCAGCTAGAATTGCCATAATGAAGAATCCTGCAGCAAGTCCAACAGTTACACGTTGTAGTACAAGTTCCATACCACGAGCTTTTGTTTTACCAAAGAGATGCTCAGCACCGCCGGAGATGGCACCGGAAAGACCCGCGCTTTTCCCCTTTTGCAGAAGAACGACCGCAATAAGACCGACGGAAAAAATCAGGAGCACAACTTTCAAAAAGATATCCATTCACTTCCACCTCCTACGCCTAAGCATCACTATCTATGGTAATTGAGGTTATCACGATACATAAACAGTATTCTTATTTTATCATAGCAATGCCGTTAATACAACAGCCTAGGCTGTTAAGTCGTAGCTTTTCTTGAAAGATTAGGATAAACAGCTATTCAAAAAAAGACCCGCCATAATGGCGGGGGTT
>NZ_NFUX01000155.1:0-1443 GCF_002264385.1 Paenibacillus sp. VTT E-133280 | reverse complement strand
TCCTGTCGCTCCGGTGGCTCCTGCTGTTCCAGTTGCTCCGGTGGCTCCTGTATCTCCGGTTGCACCAGTGGCTCCTCTAATCCCTATATTTTCACCATACAATTCAGAGTAGACAAGCCGATGAGCAGTCACTAATTGGCCAGTGCTACTTTTTCCCCAAACTGAGACTTGAATTGGATCATCTACTAGAGTTGGTGTTGTGAACATAAATTCGAATGAATCAAAATTTGCATAATAGTCATTCGTTTGTACTTCATTAGGTCCCACCGTATGAAGTTCACTAACATATAGTGTTCTTGTACCGTTCATATAATAGCCTTCGATTTGAACTATCGACGCAGTGACATCGCTCTGGTTGACCAGTTTAATAGTAACAAGCTGAGTAGGTCTTTCACCGCTTACCAGATTGTTTTCTATAGGTCCAGTAGATAAATGACTCAAGTTCTCAACTCCTCTTCAATTCAAATAGATTTATAAATACTCTTAAAATCTGTAGATCAAAAACCCCTACAACAAGATAGTCCACTATAAATTTTAAAAATTGTAACGTTACTATAATCATTCCTCCCATCTACTCCAAATTTGTTAACGATGAGCCTATTATATTTTTCAGTCCATAATTTCTGGCTCTTTATAGTAATATTCTTATCTTGAAATATTGCGTGGACATCCATTAAAAGCCACTGCTATACATATTAAGTACTGTCAGAGCAAACTAGTAAATCTATGAGAATTCAATCTACTACAAATCTTAAAAGCACTTTTCTCCGTCTAGCCCACAACATATTGTGTTATCAAAACAGAGGATAACCCATGAGCTATACTTACAGCTACAGGTTATCCCCCTCTTTGAACATTGAAACTTAGAGAACAATTTTTAAGTCAATTCATGAACAGACCAAACTATACCTGCTGTGTTGGCGCCGCCCAAATTCAAAGGAACTGTCAAACCATTAGACACATAGAACAAGCCAATAACATCACCTGCTGTTAGAGCAAACTCACCAGCCAGCGTTACAGTCCCGCTCCCCAAAATAGCTCTCAAATCTAGAATAAGCGCAACATTGACATCTAACACAGGAAATAATCCACTTACCAGATTTGTTGCGGTAGGAGATGTTCTCTGAACTATAAATGCTGGATTAATTCCACTACCAAGACTTATTGAGATAGAAGCGGTTGTGGAATAATTAATAGTTGCTTCAATAGAATATCTGCCTGTCGTCGGAACTGTGTAATTTCCCGTAACTGGGCTAAAGGATGGATCAGAATAGAACGGAGAAGTCACAGTCCAGCCCGTAAGTTGGGAAGAACTAGATACTGACAAAGTTGGCAGGAATGCAGAGAATCCTTCAGCTTGAATATTCGGCCCGGTTGCTCCAGTTACACCAGTTGTTCCGGTTGCTCCGGTCGCTCCAGCGACTCCGGTTGCTCCGGTCACTC
>NZ_NFUX01000148.1:0-2407 GCF_002264385.1 Paenibacillus sp. VTT E-133280 | reverse complement strand
TGAAACTTATACTTTCTTATATTTCAAGAATGGCCGGCCGCTATTGCTGCCCGCCCGATTAATTGTATGGCGTTAAGGATATATCACCTTCACTATAAATAAACACAACTCGTTCTGTGGGGTCCTTTACAAATCGAGTATATCTACCGATCATAATTTTGGATCCGCCATAGATCGTTTTAATCACTTCAACTCTAGCTCTGCCTGTATCTTCTAGCATTCTTTCAATCTCTAGCACACGTTCTTTAATTCTTTTTTCCTCACGTTGATGAGACTGTTTAGTAGCATTCAATTTTACGCGAAGTGCCACTTTATCTGCAGGGAGTTGACCATTAGTTGCCAATTGGTTTAATAGATACAACGCTTTAGAGGTTTTGTCCTCATTTTCCAGTAGTTGACGCAGTGATTGCCGCAGCTCGTTAATCTCATTTCTTAGCTCAGGTACTACACCGACCTCAATAGAAGTCGCTGTGGACATGGTATTGCCTATTGTACGTGCTACGACTCTTTCCCCAGACTGTACTGTTCCGCCAACAATCAGACCCTTAGCTCCGTTACAAAGAACGTCTCTGCCCGCACGTATATTGGAGTGCATAATGCTCTGGGATACAATGACATCTTCACCAGCTGTTACATTACCATCTTGAATGAAAGAGACCTTAACATTTTTCCCAGCAGTTACATGTCCTTTGTTATAACCAATAATTCCACCCGTAATTTCGATGGATCCCCCAGAGATTAATTCCGCTCCTTCAACTCCACCAACTACACGAATATCTCCGGCGGACTTTACAGAAAATCCTGAAAGTACGTTTCCTCGAATAACGACGGTACCTACAAAATCAATGTTCCCAGTACTGTAGTCCACATCACCATTCACTTCATACACAGGAAATACATTGATTTTACCGCTATCGGTTAAAGTAACAAGACCGTCAATTGCGGCATACATCGAAGTTTCATTGTTATCAACGAGTACGTTCTTACCTACTTTAAAATGAGCTTCCTTTCCGGCTCTGAAAGCAAGCTCATCACCAGTTACAGTCTTACCATGCTTACCAGGCTGAGCAGGAATAATTCTAGCTATCAGCTTTCCCTTGAGGACGTTACGAAGCCGAACTAAATCCTTATAATCCACCTTACCATCCGCTTTTTCAAGCGGTTTGCGATCCTCTTCCAGATCAACAGTAAGCATAATATGTCCGTCGACTCCATTTACTGCAGGTTCACCTGTAGCAATAGCGACTTTACTCCAAAAAAACTCCTCCGGATGACTACAGATACGTTCAACAATATCACGCTGGACCCCGTAGCGAATATTGTGACTGTGCAGGAAGCTTTCCAATTCTGTAGGTGAGCAGGAAAAATTCTCATCCTTTTTGGAGAACTGCAAATACGCGATCCCTTTGTCATCCGAAAAAGTAATACTTAAGTACTGATCCAAAGCATTTTGACCGATCAATTTTGCTCCCCCTTGTCACCGCTAACGGTTAATCGTTCTGCATAAGTAGATCGCGATTCTTCTCAAGCGTTCCCCTCAGCCGTAAAATAGCCTTGGAATGAAGCTGCGAAATCCGTGAAGGCGATAGTGACATGACCTCTGCGATTTCGCTCAATGATAAATCTTCATAATATAAAAGGGACACAACGGTCCGTTCTTTCACCGTTAATTTCTCAATACCTTTGGTGAGGGCTTCGCGTAAGTAGAATTCATTTACCTTGCTATCCGGATTCTTAGCTTTATCGTCCACCAGTATGGACATTCGGGTCTCTGATTCCTCTTCACGAATCGGGTCTTCCAGTGAACATAGTGACATTACAGCCACATCCTGCAACATATTTTGAAATTCTGTTACACTAATATTCAGGTATAGACTCATTTCCTCATCACTAACGGATCTCAAATACTTCTGTTCCAACTGCTGATAAGCATCCTCGATTTTTTTAGCTTTTTCTCGCACAGATCTAGGGACCCAATCACTTTGGCGTAAAGAATCTAAAATCGCACCACGTACGCGCCAGGAAGCATAGGTCTGAAACTGCAATCCCCGTTTGTAGTCGAATTTTTCAATCGCATCAATTAATCCCATTACTCCATTACTGGCTAGATCATCTTTAGATACATTTTTGGGCAACCCCACAGCCAACCGGCTGGATACGTAATCAACAATATGGAGATAACTCTCTATCAGCTTCTTTTTGGCTTCAGGGTCACTGTGTTCTTTCCACTGTTCCCATAGCTCATCAGTTTCCAATTGAGAAGCTTTACGCTCGTTCAATAGCTTTCACCCTTCCCAAAGTTTAGTCAGAGAGCTTGTCGCGGCGAAACCTGCCTAGTCACAAGCATAAACGCCCTCGGCATCCTTATGAGGAAGTTAGCGTTTATGCGAGAAATATAAGGATAATG
>NZ_NFUX01000147.1:0-2415 GCF_002264385.1 Paenibacillus sp. VTT E-133280 | reverse complement strand
TGCACCAGCGGTACGTCCATCCCGGTCCTCTCGTACTAAGGACAGCTCCTCTCAAATTTCCTGCGCCCACGACAGATAGGGACCGAACTGTCTCACGACGTTCTGAACCCAGCTCGCGTACCGCTTTAATGGGCGAACAGCCCAACCCTTGGGACCTACTTCAGCCCCAGGATGCGATGAGCCGACATCGAGGTGCCAAACCTCCCCGTCGATGTGGACTCTTGGGGGAGATAAGCCTGTTATCCCCAGGGTAGCTTTTATCCGTTGAGCGATGGCCCTTCCATGCGGTACCACCGGATCACTAAGTCCGACTTTCGTCCCTGCTCGACTTGTAGGTCTCGCAGTCAAGCTCCCTTATGCCTTTGCACTCTTCGAATGATTTCCAACCATTCTGAGGGAACCTTGGAACGCCTCCGTTACTCTTTAGGAGGCGACCGCCCCAGTCAAACTGCCCGCCTGACACGGTCCCCGTACCGGATTACGGTACTAGGTTAGAACCTAGATACGATCAGGGTGGTATCCCAACGGCGCCTCCACCGAAGCTTGCGCTCCGATTTCTACGGCTCCCACCTATCCTGTACAGATCGTACCCAAATTCAATATCAAGCTGCAGTAAAGCTCCATGGGGTCTTTCCGTCTTGTCGCGGGTAACCTGCATCTTCACAGGTATTAAAATTTCACCGGATCTCTCGTTGAGACAGCGCCCAAGTCGTTACGCCATTCGTGCGGGTCAGAATTTACCTGACAAGGAATTTCGCTACCTTAGGACCGTTATAGTTACGGCCGCCGTTTACTGGGGCTTCGGTTCATAGCTTCGGGTTACCCCTAACCACTCCCCTTAACCTTCCAGCACCGGGCAGGCGTCAGCCCGTATACTTCGCCTTGCGGCTTCGCACAGACCTGTGTTTTTGCTAAACAGTCGCTTGGGCCTTTTCACTGCGGCCCCCTCGTGCTATTCACACTACCGGGGCACCCCTTCTCCCGAAGTTACGGGGTCATTTTGCCGAGTTCCTTAACGAGAGTTCTTCCGCGCGCCTTAGAATTCTCTTCTCGCCTACCTGTGTCGGTTTGCGGTACGGGCACCTTCTCCTGGCTAGAGGCTTTTCTTGGCAGTGTGAGATCATGACCTTCGCTACTGTAATTTTCGCTCCCCATCACAGCCCAGCCTTAATGATGTGCGGATTTGCCTACACATCAGCCTCACTGCTTAGACGGACATATCCATCAGTCCGCGTCACTACCCTCCTGCGTCACCCCATCGCTCATAGCGGATTACGGTGGTACAGTAATTTCAAACTGTTGTCCTTCGACTACGCCTTTCGGCCTCGCCTTAGGTCCCGACTTACCCTGAGCGGACGAGCCTTCCTCAGGAAACCTTGGGCTTTCGGCGGATCAGATTCTCACTGATCTTTTCGTTACTCATACCGGCATTCTCACTTGTATGCTGTCCAGCGCTCCTTACGGTACACCTTCAACCCACATACAACGCTCCCCTACCCCAGATACATACGTATCTAGCCATAGCTTCGGTGGTGTGTTTAGCCCCGTTACATTTTCGGCGCAGAGTCACTCGACCAGTGAGCTATTACGCACTCTTTCAATGGTGGCTGCTTCTAAGCCAACATCCTGGTTGTCTGTGCAACTCCACATCCTTTCCCACTTAACACACACTTGGGGACCTTAGCTGATGGTCTGGGCTGTTTCCCTTTTGACAATGGATCTTAGCACTCACTGTCTGACTCCCGGCAATAAGTATATGGCATTCGGAGTTTGACTGAGCTTGGTAATCCTTGCGGACCCCGCACCCAATCAGTGCTCTACCTCCACTACTCTTATACCGAGGCTAGCCCTAAAGCTATTTCGGGGAGAACCAGCTATCTCCGAGTTCGATTGGAATTTCTCCGCTACCCCCACCTCATCCCCGCATTTTTCAACATGCGTGGGTTCGGGCCTCCAGTGCGTGTTACCGCACCTTCACCCTGGACAGGGGTAGATCACACGGTTTCGGGTCTACGTCCACATACTAAATCGCCCTATTCAGACTCGCTTTCGCTGCGGCTCCGTCTTCTCGACTTAACCTTGCATGTTAAACGTAACTCGCCGGTTCATTCTACAAAAGGCACGCCATCACCCATTAATAGGGCTCTGACTTTTTGTAAGCACACGGTTTCAGGTTCTATTTCACTCCCCTTCCGGGGTGCTTTTCACCTTTCCCTCACGGTACTGTTTCACTATCGGTCGCCAGGTAGTATTTAGCCTTAGCAGATGGTCCTGCTGGATTCATACGGGGTTTCACGTGCCCCGCACTACTCGGGATCCGTCTCGGAGAGAACACAGTTTAGGCTACAGGGCTTTTACCTCTATCGCGGGCCTTTCCAGACCTCTTCGCCTACCATATTCCTTTGTAACTCCATG